>JBBQMG010000010.1:0-49030 GCA_038328705.1 Acidimicrobiales bacterium
AGGTGGACGGACAACGATGGTGATGGTCTTCGAGATCCGGAGCAATCGCATCGGAGCGATCCGCCTTGTGCTCAACCCCGAGAAACTCTCCCGCATCGCACCCAGCTAGAGCGGGCGGCGGGCGATGACGATGGCGGAGAGGCCGAAGGGCAGGCTGAACTTTCGAAGGAACCTTCGCTCGAGCGAGGCGAGCCCGCCCAGGACGCCGCCGAGACCGGACTGGTTGCGGCCGACGTCGCTCTTGGCCTTGCCTCGTTCGATGATGCCCATCAGCCAGGCGGGCGGCACCAGGAAGCTGTAGGCGCCGGTCGCTTTGATCACTTCCAGGCCTGCACCCTGCGCCATCTCCTTCAGCTCGCCGATGCTGAAGCGGCGGCCGGTGTGAGTGACGTCGTCGTGGCTGCGCCACAGGCGCTTGCCGCCCGGTTCCATCAGGGCGACGATGGCGCCAGGCTCGGCGATGCGGGCGAACTCACGAACGATCGCAGCAGGGTCAGGGTTCATCCGGTGGCACAGCGCGGTCACGCACAACACTGACGAAAAGCTCTCGTCCGCGAACGACAGGTGGTTGAGGTCGCCGCGCACCGCGAGGTAGCCGGGAAAGTCGTGGACCGCGGACTGCAGTGCGAACTGATCGAAGTCGGCAACGACCGTTGGCGCGTGCCCGGTCAGCCATCCACCGGTGGCACCGGTGCCGCCGGCCGCATCGAGGTGCAGTGCCTCGGGATCGGAAGTGAGGTGGGGTTCGATCAGCTGGCGCAACAGCGTCCGCGTACTGCGGTACCACCAGTGGGTTTCGCCTGCGGCTGCCATTCGTCGGTATTCGTCTTCATCCACCCGAACAGTGTGACACCGTCGCCCAGTCGGAAGCGGTCGTTGCCGTCTTCGTAGGCTGCGACGATGAGCTCCGCCACCGATACGACGGCCCCTGAAACACCGTTCGCAGACCGGCCGCTGCCGCAGTGGTACGACGATGCAAAGCTCGGCATCTTCATCCACTGGGGCCCGTACGCAGTGCCCTGCTACGCGCCGGTGGACCGCGACATGGGCGACCTCTTCGCCGCCGGTAACTGGGCCGAGGTCTTCAAGTGGAGCCCGTACACCGAGTGGTACCTCAACTCGTGGGCGTTGGAGGGCAGCCCGACGGCGGCGCATCACGAGGCCACCTACGGCGACCGCACCTACGAGAGTTTCGTCGACGAATTTCGATCGCGATCGGTGGGTGTCGATACGGCGTCGTGGGCGCCGCTGTTTCGGCAGACCGGCGCGCAGTACGTGGTGCCGGTGACCAAGCACCACGACGGCTTCCTGATGTGGCAGAGCGACGTACCGAACCCGCATCGCCAGTCGTGGATGGCAGAGCGCGATCACATCGCCGAGCTGGCTGCAGCAGTTCGCTCCGAGGGAATGCGCTTCGGCCTCTACTACTCCGGCGGTCTCGACTGGACGTTCCAGCCACCACCGATTCGCGATCTCGCCAGCCTGTTCGGCAACATCCCGTCCGACGAGGCGTACTCGGAGTACGCGACGGCGCACGTGCGCGAGTTGATCGGCCGTTTCAGCCCGAGTGTCTTGTGGAACGACATCGGGTGGCCCACAAACCTCGACCCCGTCGACATCATCGGCGAGTACTACGCAGCTGTTCCCGACGGCATCGTCAACGATCGGTTCAACATGATCAAAGTCATGCAGGGCACGCTGCACGCCGACATCAACACGCCCGAGTACTCGACGAAGGCCAGCGACGCTCGCAAGTGGGAGGTCTGCCGCGGCATCGGCCGCTCGTTCGGCTACAACCGGATGGAGAGCGAAGCCACCTACCCGACCGTGGACGAGGTCATCTGGATGCTGGTCGACATCGTCGGCCGCGGTGGCAACCTGTTGTTGAATGTCGGTCCCTCTGCTGACGGCCAGATCCCGCTCGCACAGGTAGTGCGACTGACCGCCTTGGGTTGGTGGTTGCGAGTCAACGGCGACGCGATCTACGGCACGCGCGGCGGGGGAGTCGGCACGACAGCCGATGGACGTGACGTGCGCTTCACCTCACGCGAGGGCACGCAGTACGCGATCGTGCAGGGGGCGCCGGCCGATGAGGTGCGTTTCGCCTGCGACCGCCCCGCCGACGGTGCCGAAGTCCGCATGCTCGGCAACTCTCGCGCGCTGCCGTTCACCTGGAGCGACGGCGACCTGGCGATAACCATCCCCGATCACCTTCCGGCAGCTCCGGCAACCGCCTTTGCTATCGACGGCTGAGAAATTCTCAACGGAGTGTCGAAATCGTGAAAGCGTGATCGTCGTAGTAGTGACATCCGCACCTGGATGACGCCAACCCTAGGAGGACCACCATGCCCCGCTACGCAGCACTCATCTACGGCGCCGAAGAGACCGACACCAACACACCGCCCGAGGTGTGGGCAGACATCATGGCCGAGTACAACGACTTCGGTGCCAGGGCCGGTGCCGCTGGAGTACTTGGTGGCGGCGAGGCACTGCAGGACACGACCACCGCCACCACCGTGCACGTCACGGGTGGGGCCAAGGGTGGCGAGGTCGTCACCACCGACGGCCCCTTTGCAGAGACGAAGGAAGTGTTGGGCGGCCTCTACCTGCTCGACTGTGCCAACCTCGACGAAGCTCTCCACTGGGCTGCACAGATCCCGGGTGCCTGGCACGGCCGGGTCGAGGTACGTCCGGTGATCGACTTCAGTCAAGGGCAGTGACGCAGATTCGTGTCCAGTGAGCTGGAGCACATGATCCGCCACGAGGGTGGCCGAGTGCTGGCCACCCTCGTGCGGCTGACCGGTGACATCACGCTCGCCCAAGACGCGGTGCAAGACGCCGTCCTCGATGCCCTTCGCCGGTGGCCGATCGACGGAGTCCCCGACAAACCTGTCGCGTGGCTGACCACCGCCGCTCGCCATCGCGCCCTTGACGTGTTGCGGCGTGAAGCCAAGCGGACGACCAAGGAGACCGACGCTCGACTGTTGGACGAGGTGACCCTGGCGGTGCGCGAGGACACCAGTGACTCGATGGTTCGCGACGACCTGCTGCGTCTGCTGTTCACCTGTTGTCACCCGGCGCTGTCGTTCGAGGCGCAAACTGCGCTCGCGTTGCGAACGCTGTGCGGTTTGTCCACCGTCGAGATTGCGGCCCTGTTCCTCGTGCCCGAACCGACGATGGGTCAGCGGATCAGTCGAGCCAAGAAGAAGATCTCTTCCGCGCGAATTCCGTATCGCATTCCGGCCGACCACGAACTGCCGGACCGGTTGCGTTCGGTCACCGCGGTGATTCACGCGGTCGTGACCGCCGGCCATCACTCACCGGAAGGCTCCTTGGACGCACGTCGCGACCTGGCCGACGAAGGCGTTCGGTTGGCACGTCTACTGCACGAGCTGATGCCCGACGAGCCGGAGTGCACGGGTCTGCTGGCACTCTCGTTGGCGACGACGGCTCGACGCGATGCGCGTCTGGACAAGGACGGCGAACTGGTCCTGATGGCCGACCAGGACCGCTCTCGTTGGTATCACGACGAGATCGCCGACGCCGCCGCAATGCTCGACCACGCCATCCATCTTCACCGGCCCGGGCCGTACCAGGTGCAGGCGGCCATCGCCTGCCTCCATGGGCTCGCGCCCACCTTCGCCGACACGGACTGGGCGCAGATCGCCAGTCTCTACGCAACGCTCGAACGGTTCACCCCCACGCCGGTCGTGCGTGTGAACCGGGCGGTCGCCGTCGCCGAAGCGCATGGTGCGCAGTCGGGGTTGGAGCTACTCGACCAGTTGAATGAATCGACCGTCGACAGATGGCATCTTTACTGGAGCACTCGTGGCGGACTACTCGCACGCCTCGGGCACACGAGCGAAGCCGTGCAGGCGTATGACCGCGCGATTGCCTGCACGCCCAATGACAGCGACCGACGGTTTCTACGTCGTCGTCGCGAGGTGCTTGCTCGCCAGCGCAGCTTTCCGACGTGACAGCTCCTCGCGGTAGGCACTCGCTCGTTCCATCTTGAGCTGCTCGTAGCCGCGCACCTTGTCAGGAAGTGATGCGATGGCGACGACCTCTGCCAGCGAGTCAGCATCCACCAAGGGCAGCAGCGCGTCGATGGCGGCGATGTACTCGGGGATCATCTCCCGCTCGACTTTACGAACGTGTGCCCAACCGAAGGCATCGAAGGGCGTACCACGAACTCGACGCATCGAGCGCAACACCCAGAAGGCCGGTGTCGACCAACCACCCAGATGGATCTTCTTGCGCCAACCCAGCGAGCGCAGCGCCGGCGGGTGCAACACCCACGTCACCTTCGTGCGCTTTCCGCCAATGGACTGTGCTTGCGCCCGCGACTCCGGCAGCAGCAAGAGGCGGGCGACTTCGTACTCGTCCTTGTACGCCATCAGCTTGTGGAGATTGCGGGCGACCGCGTCGGTGAGCTCGTCGTGACCCAGTGCGGCAACCCGTTCGACCACCGCGGTGAACTTGGCTGCGTACGCTGCCGACTGATACCCGACCAGGTCGGCGGTCAGCCGATCGAGCAAGGGCTGTTCAGTGACGATGGTCGCAATACCTGCGGCCGTTGCTGTGCCCTCCGGGTCAGCCATCCATGCCCGGCCCCAGGCAAAGGCGGCGAGGTTCTTCGCCACCGCGACACCGTTGAGCGTGATGGCCCGCTCGATGAGGTCGGGCGCCACCGGCAGATGACCTGCCTGCACCCCAACCCCGAGTACGAACACGTTGACGGTGGTGTCGTCGCCCAGGAGCCGCACGACCAGTTGCTGCGCGTCGACCCGAATGTGGTCGCGTGAGTTGTCGTTCAGCCGGTGGTTGACCTCACCGAGCGGGAACGGACGATCGGGATGGATGACCATCGACCCGGTCGCGACCTCCGCCGAGTTGGCAACCACCACCGTCCGGTCTGACGACAGCGTGCGCAGCGTGGAGTCGTTGCCGCCGACCAACTGGTCGAAGGCCAGCAGCACGTCCACCGAGCCGGCCGTTGCCTTGTTGGACGGTTGCGGCACATCAACCGAAAGACGCAGATCGCTGACCACCGGGCCGGCCTTCTGCGAGAGCCCGGTCTGGTCGAGACCACGCACCTGATAGCCGCCCAACATCGCCGCGGTGCCGACGATCTGGCTGGTGGTGACCACGCCCGTACCGCCGATGCCCGACATGCGGATGGTGCAATCACCGACGGCGGCCGTGGGCGGGCTCGGCAGGTCGGTAGGTGGCGTGCGAACGGCCGACTTCTTCGCGTTTGCCTTCTCGGGCGCGACCGTCACCGTCATGAAGGCAGGGCAGTCGCCCTTCATGCACGAGAAATCGAAGTTGCACGAGCCCTGATCGATGCGCGTCTTGCGACCGAATGCCGTATCGGTGGGCTGCACCGACAGGCAGTTGCTCTTGTCGCCACAATCGCCACAGCCTTCGCACACACGCTCGTTGATGACCACCCGAAATGCCGATGAATCAATTCGGTCGCGCTTGCGGTCGCGGCGTTTTTCGGCGGCGCAGCGTTGGTCGTGGATCAAGATCGTGCAGCCAGGTACGCCAGCCAGCACTTCCTGTGCCTCGATCAGCCGGTCGCGGCCCCACACCCTGATGCCGCTCGGCAACTCGATGCTGCGATAGCGATCCAGTTCGTCGGTGGTGACGATGATCTGGCGGGCGCCCTCGGCCTGCAGCACCTTGCACAGCGTGGGTACGTCGAGCTGGCCGAACGGGGCTTGACCGCCGGTCATCGCGACCGCGCCGTTGTAGAGAATCTTGTAGGTAATGTTGGCGCCGTTGGCAATGGCCCCACGAATGGCTGTCATCCCGCTGTGGAACAGTGTGCCGTCGCCCAGGTTCTGCATGAGGTGATCGTCGTCGACGAATGGTGCCATCCCGAACCACTGTGCGCCCTCGTTGCCCATCGACGTGAGGCCCACGATGCTGCCCGCGCGGCCGGGTTCCATCATCATCACCATGCTGTGGCAGCCGATGCCGGCGCCGACCAACGACCCCTCCGGTACCTTGGTGGACGAGTTGTGCGGGCAGCCCGAGCAGAAGAACGGCGTGCGGCTGACCGAGAGCGGAATCAGTTGTCGCAATGCCGCAGGCGCTGGCGTCATCCGGTCGCCGAGTCGAGCGGTCAGTCGGCCGCGCAGGCGTGAGGCGATCGAGTCGGCTTCCAACGTGCCGGTCATCGGGAACAGCAACGCGTCGTTCGGGGCGTGCTTGCCATAGACGAGCGGAGCGTTCGCCCGCCCGTAGAGCGCGTCCTTGACCAGCCACTCGAGGTTCTGCGTCTTCTCCTCGACGACGATCACTTCCTCCAAGCCGTCGGCAAACTCGCGAACCTGGATCGCGTCGAGCGGCACCGGCATGCCCAGCTTGAACAGCCGAATGCCAGCGGCGCGCAGCTCATCGGGTGTGCGGAAACCCAGCAGGCGAAGTGCTTCGAGTGTCTCGTGGTATGTGTGGCCACTGGCGACGATGCCCAGCCAGTCGCTGGGGCCGCGCACCGCAATGCTGTTGAGGAGGTTGAGTACGCCGTATTGGCGAGCCAGCTCTAGCCGCACCTCATGGAACTCGCGTTCCAGTTCCAGCGTGAATGGGGTGATGATCTGACCGTTGGGGCGCGGCACCCACAATTTCCCGTCGACTTCCATGGTGGGCACCGTCGCAGCGATGCGCTCGTGGTGCAGCTCCACCGAACCGGTGCCGTCGGCGACAGCCTCGACCACCTTGATGCTGGCCCACACACCGCATCCTCGTGAGAGTGCGATGGCGTGGCGGCCGAGGTCGATGGCCTCCTGGACGTCGCCGGGGTAGATGATGGGCATGTTGAGATCGACGAGCGTGGCACCGCTGGACGATGGCAGCGTGCTGCTCTTCGCGGCAGGGTCGTCGCCGATCAGTGCGACGGCGCCGCCCTTGTTGGACGTGCCGGCGAAGACCGCGTGGCGCAGCGCATCACTGGCACGATCGAGGCCCGGCGCCTTGCCGTACCAGACACCGATGATGCCGTCGTAGCGACACGAATCAAGTGTGACCGCCAGCTGTGAGCCCATCACCGCGGTGGCCGCCAGCTCTTCGTTCATGCCCGGCTGAAACACCATCTTGAGGCCATCGGCCGTGGCCAACTTGGCGGCAGCGGTGACGTCGCGGTCGTAGCCGGCCAATGGACTGCCCGGGTAGCCGCTGATGTACGCGGCGGTGTTCAGCCCCGCGCGACGGTCTGCGCGCAGCTGTTCGTACGGCAAACGCGCCAGGGCCTGCGAGCCGCTGATGAAGGCGCGCCCTTCGTCGATGCGGTATCGGTCAGCCAGCTCATAGGTGTCGATCACGGCCACGCGGCCTATGTTGCCACCTTCGCCGGCGACGCGCTGGCAGGTCTACTTGCCCTGCAGCTTCAGCCACTTTTCGCGGGCTTCGCGATGGCCCTTCGCGCCCGAACCGATGAGGCCGCCGGTGCGGACTTTGCCGACAGTGTCCTCGAGATCCTTCATCAGTTCGCTGATGTCGTCGGTGGGGCCGGCCTGGCTGACGCGCTCGAGCTTCTCGTAGATCTTGCCCAGGTTCTCGCGGAACTGGGTGAACTCCTTGTCGAGTTCCTTGCGGGCGTCTTCGATGTCGTTGGCCATTTCTGCACGGTAGTCGCGCTCCGGACTGTGCCGATGGCGACCAGACTGTGCCGATGGCGACCAGACTGTGCCGATGACAAAGGGTGGCACACCGGCAATCGTGATGTTGGAGGCAGCGGGCGTGGCGTTCACCGTCACCGAGTTCCATCACGAGCCGGGCGAAGGCAACTACGGGCAGGTCGCCGCCGATGCGTTGGGCATCGAGCCCGAGCGGGTGTTCAAGACGCTCGTCGCCAACCTGACCACCGAGACCGGTGTCGAACAGGTCGTCGGGATCGTGCCGGTCAGCGGGCAGCTGTCACTGCGCGAGCTGGCGTCGGCACTGGGCGGCAAGCGAGCCGAGATGTGCCCGGTGGACCTGGCGCAGCGGCTCACGGGCTACGTGGTCGGTGGCATCAGTCCGTTTGGTCAGAAGAAACGGCTACGAACAGTCATCGACGAGACATGTGTGCTGTTCGACACCATCTTCGTCAGCGGCGGCAAACGCGGGCTCGACATCGAGATCGCCCCCGACGACCTGGTCGCCGTACTCGACGCTGTGGCCGCCCCCATCGGCGCCGACCGCTGATTCGCTGACTGCTGCGGTACGGTTCGGGCATATGGAACGTGCTCGTCCTTGGATGCTGGTAGCTCTCGTTGGCGTTTTGCTGACAGGTTGCGCCGCCGCGTCGGCAGACCAGCCTGCAACCCCGGCGTCGATGGTGGCCGAGGTGGCGACGCCTTCGACGGCTGCCGTCAGCGGATTGCCCAGCACCGTGGTGACGGTTGCCCCGACGTCCACCACGGCCCCACCGACCACCAGCACGATCCCGCCCACCACCACCACGATTCCGGCACCGTGCAACGTCATTGCCGTGAGCGATTCGGTGGGAATCGACCTGATCAACAACGGCCTCAAGGACCGGATGGCGTTCGCTGGCTGCGACCTGAAGTGGACGGGCGGTGCCCGAGGCATCGAAGTCGAAGCGGGCGCCGAGGTCCTTGCAGGGGCCGCCGACATCGACGCCGACATCGTGCTCGTGATGCTCGGCTATCACAACGCCAACTCCAATGCGCGGCGCGGCCGTTTCCCAGCCCTCATCGACATGGTGGTCGAGGCGGCCGGGCCACGGCTGGTGGTGTGGCCGATGTACGGCGCCACCGACGACTGCTCCACGAATTACAAGTCCGGCATCGCGGTCGCGAACCAGAGCTTGCAGGATGCCACCGCTCGCTGGCCGAACCTGCGGCCCGTCGACTACACGTCGCTGCTGGCCGCCCATCCGGAGTACTCGCAGCAACGGTGCCCACACCTGCTCGCGAGCGGGTCGAAAGAGGTGGCGGGCTGGCTTGCAGGCCAGATTCGCGAAACAGCCAACGCTGTCCTCGCCGCCGTTTGACGGCTACTTGCGCAGTAGCGAGTCGATTCGTCGGGCGGCGATGACGAGAGCGACCGCGGACAGCACCATCAACACCGCAACGTGGCCGAGGACCGACGCAGTCCAGATGCCGGCGTTGGCGGCACGCACCAACGCAACGCCGTGATAGAGCGGGGACAGCTGTACCACCCACGCCCACGAGCCGTAACTGGAGATGGGAAAGAAGGTGGCCGAGAACAAGAACAGCGGCATGGTGGCGGTGGTGACGATTTCGAGGTCGGCCCAGCCGCGCATGTAGGTGGTGGCAACGAAGCCGATACTCGCGAACGTCAAACCGATCAGCGCGCACGCGGGCAACGCCAGCAGGCTCCACCATGTATCCACCAGACCGAGTGCAGCCATCACGCCCAGGAAGCTGACTGCGTAGAGCTGACCGCGAATGAGCGCCCAGCTGATCTCGCCGACAGCAACGTCGGCAGGACCCATCGGCGTCGCCAGCGCGGCGTCGTAGATGCGGGCGTACTTCAGCCGGTGCATCACGTTGCCGGTGGAGTCGAAGATGGCACCGTTCATCGCCGATGAAGCCATGAGTGCCGGTGCAACGAACGCGTCGTAGGGCACTGCCTTGCCGCCGACCGAGACATCGCCGACCAGGCTGCCGAGACCGGCGCGCATGGAAAGCAGATAGAGCAGCGGCTCGAAGAAGCCACTGACGATGATCAGCCATTGGCGGCGGTAGGCCACGATGTGCCGCTCGATCATCCGATGCGGTCGGCGAACCACCATCGACGGCGGCAGTATGCGCAGGAAGATGGTGGTCACGGGTACAACTTCCCGCCCAGTCGGCGCGTCGCAAGAACAAGGCCGACCATGATCCACAACACCACGTACCCAAGGTGCCCGGCGACTCCGGGCCAGTCGACATTGCCAGTGGTGAAGCCGCGGGCCACCACCACGCCATGCCACAGCGGTGCGATCTTGGCGATCCACTGCACCGCGGTCGGCAGTTGCGACAGCGGGTAGAACGCCCCGCCGAACAGGAACAGTGGGATGATCACGAAGCGTTGGATCGCCGGGAACATCCCGTCGCGCTCGGCGCCGACGGATAACGCCATGATCGGCATTGCGAACGCGATGCCCACCAACACTGCGACCAACACACTCGGAGCAAGGCCCCATGTTCGCGTCTGCTCGAACAGCGTCAGCACGGTGGCCACGGCACCGGCCGCGATGCCGCAGCGGACGGCTATCCAGGTGGCGTGTCCGAGCACGATGTCTCGTGCGGACAATGGCGTGGCCGCAATGCCGTGATATCCGCGGTGCCACTTCAGCGCACCCATCACCGGCCACATGCTTTCGCCCGCGGCAAGGCCCATTGCGGTGGTGACCAGCAGCCCGGGCACGACGAATGCGACGTACGAGGTGGTGCCCAACACCGAACTCGAACCCGTATTCCGATCGACCAAGGAGCCAACGCCCACACCGAGACCCAGGAGATACAGCAGTGGCTGGATCAGCGAGGAAAGTACGTTCATCTTCCACATGCGCTTGTAGGTGGCGAGGTGCCAACTGGTGACGCGCAACGCGCCGGGGGTGGTGCTGTGCTCCGCCATCTCAGTCCACCAGACTGCGACCGGTGAGCTGCAGGAACACGTCCTCCAGGCTTGCCCGCCGCACCAGCGCACTCTCCGGTTGGAGGCCGCGTGCGTGGGTTGCGGCGAGGGCCGCTTCTCCGTCGTGGGCGTAGACCAGTACGCGGTCGGGCAGTAACTCCTGGCGCTCGCCGATATCGCCCAGTTGACGAGCGTGGTCCTCGTTGCTGCCGGCGGCGAAGCGCAACTCCAACACTTCACGGGTCGAGTACTGCTCGATCAGCGAGCGTGGCGACCCTTCGGCAACGATGCGGCCCTGATCCATGACCACCAGCCGGTCGCACAGCTGCTCGGCCTCGTCCATGTAGTGCGTGGTGAGCACCTGGGTCACACCTTGCTGCTTGAGCCGATAGAGGCGATCCCACAGCACATGGCGTGCCTGCGGGTCGAGGCCAGTGGTCGGCTCATCGAGCAGCAGTAATTGCGGGTTGTTGATCAGTGATCTCGCGATGGACAGCCGTCGCTTCATGCCGCCACTGAGGTGCTCGACCACGCTGTCGGCACGGTCGCTGAGCTGTGCGAATTCCAACAGCTCGACGGTGCGCTTCTTCGCCTCGGCACGGGGTAGGTCGAAGAACCGGCCATAGAGCCACAGGTTCTCCTGCACGCTCAACTCGCCATCGAGCGTGTCGAGCTGTGGCACCACGCCGATGCGGCCGCGAATCTCGGGGCCGTGCGTGGCCGGGTCGAGACCGAACAAGCGCAACGTGCCGGAGGTGACCGGGCTGACGCACGCAATCATGCGCATGGTGCTGCTCTTGCCGGCGCCGTTGGGGCCGAGGAACCCGAACACCTCGCCGGGTTGCACCTCCACGTCGATGCCGTCAACGGCGGTGAACTCGCCGAAGCGTTTGACCAGTTGGTGAGCGACGATCAGCGGTTCGGGCATACGACCTTCGACTGTAGCTGCAGGTAGTTCGGCCCCGAACGGTGAATTCAACGGTCGCTACGTACGGTTCTTTGAATTCACCGTTCCGCGCTGAATGCTCACGGGCACACGCGAAGGAGCCCCGCCTCACGGCGGGGCTCCTTTCGAAACATGTGCGGTACTTGTCGCTCAGCCCATCGGCGGCGGGGGCGGCGGCGGGCTCATGCCCGGGGGCGGCGGGGGCGGCGGCGGGGCGCCACCACCCATGCTCGATCCGCCAGAGACGCCGAACTGACCCTTGATCTTGTTGATGTCCTTCAAGTCGTTCAAGTCGCCACCTGACTCCTTGTACATCAGGAATGCACCAAATGCAGCTCCGGCGGCCGCAATGACTGCGAGATAGATGCCGAAGGACGAGCTGAGCGGGTCGGTCTCACCGATGAGCAACTTGAGCACGGTGAAGACAGTCGCCAAGCCAGCAACCAGTAGGTACGCAATTTCGGGAAGCTTGGGAACCGTCACGCCAAAGGCAGGCAGAAGCAACAGTGCAGCGCCACCAAGGAAGAGCAGAGCCCAAAGGCTGCCCCAGAGAAAGCCGATATCGCCCCAAGCGTTGTAGCTGACGCTGATGCCGAGGGCCTCGTACTCGGACGGCAGGCTGTACCACGGCAGGAACGAGGCGATCAGATAAACGATGCCTGCCCCCGCGAATATTTGCCCGCCCTTACTGACTTTACTGAGATCCACGGATGCCTCCCGGTGTGCTCGACGATGATTGCTCAGGTGTATCGAACCGTACACCTTGTAAAGAGGTCCATCGCGCACCATGGATACGCGCGTACATTCGGGAGATGCCCATTGCGCTGCTCTCCGTGTACGACAAGGCCGGCATCGTCGAGTTCGCTGCGGGACTGCATGCCGCAGGTTGGCAGCTGGTAAGCAGCGGCGGCACGGCGAAGGCCATCGCCGAAGCTGGCATCGCGGTCACCGACCTGGCCGACCTGACCGGGCTGCCGGCCATTCTCGATCATCGTGTGGTCACACTGCACCCCAAAGTGCACGGTGGTCTCCTGGCCGACCCGACCAACCCGCAACACCAGGCCGACATGGCGGCGCATGGCATCGAGGCGATCGACCTCGTCGTGGTCAACCTGTATCCGTTCGCGAGCAACCCGAGCATCGAGCTCATCGACATCGGCGGCCCTGCGATGGTGCGTGCTGCGGCGAAGAATCACGCGCACGTCGGCGTGGTCGTCAACCCCATCGATTACCAGTCGGTGCTCGGTGAGATCACGTCCGAGGCGCAGCTGTCGGCGGCAACACGCCGCCGGTTGGCACGCGATGCGTTCGCCGCCATTGCCGCCTACGACGCGGCGATCGCCAACTGGTTCGACGCTCCTTCGCCCGACTCCACCGACACGTTGCCGGTCGGCTTGCACCTGTCGTTGGAGCGTGCGCAGTCCCTGCGCTACGGAGAGAATCCGCATCAGCAGGGTGCGCGTTATCGCCTGGCCGGCGGCACAAGTTGGTGGGACACCGCGGTGCAACATCAGGGAAGGGAACTCAGCTACCTCAACCTGTACGACACCGAGGCGGCGTGGAAGTTGGTGCAGCGTTTCGGCCGTCCGGCGTGCGTGATCGTGAAGCACGCCAACCCATGTGGCGTTGCGGTGGCCGACACCATCGAGCAGGCATACGCGCAGGCCAACGCGTGCGACCCGGTCAGTGCCTTTGGTGGCATCGTGGCCGTGAACCGTCCCGTCACTCGCGCAGTTGCCGAGGCGTTGGCGCCGGTGTTCACCGAGGTCGTCGTTGCCCCGTCGTTCGATGCCGATGCGTTGGAAGTCTTTTCTGCGAAGGCCAATCTGCGCGTGCTCACTGCGAGCGCGCCGCACGGTGCGGCGCTGGACATGCGCAGCATCGATGGTGGTCTGCTGGTGCAACATGCCGACACGGTCTCGCCCGACCGTTCGACATGGCAGGTCGTCACCGTCGCCCAGCCGACGCCCGAACAGTGGGCCGACCTCGAGTTCGCCTGGCAGGTCTGTGCCGTGGTCAGTAGCAACGCGATCGTCTACGCGAAGGACGGGCGCGCATACGGCATCGGGGCCGGTCAGCAGAACCGGCTCGACAGTGCCCGCATTGCGGCCGAGAGATCAGCAGGTCGGGCAGTCGACGGCGTTTGTGCCAGCGACGCGTTCTTTCCGTTCCGTGATGGCCTCGATGCCACTGCCGCGGCCGGCATCAAGGCCGTCATCCAGCCCGGCGGGAGCATGCGCGACGCCGAAGTCATCGCGGCCGCCAATGACCACGGCATCGCCATGGTCTTCACCAGCGAACGCCACTTCCGCCACTAGGTCACTGAGCTTCGGCGTTCAGGTGTCCCTGGAGGGCGCGCCACCGCCAAAGCTCGGCTCTACGGGGCAGGCGGAGCGAAAACTGAGGGCTGGTCGTCGTTGCTGTTCTTGTCGCGGTTGCTCGGTTGCTTGCGGATGGCGGCGCGGATTGGCGCCGACAAGGCGGCGATGACGATGAGGACGATGCCGGAGATGATGGCCACGCCGCCGCTCGCCGCGGTCGAATTCGGCTCCATCTGAATTCCGACCAGGGTTGCGAGTCCGATGGCGGCCAGCACTGCACCCAACCAGGTGGTTGCTCTTCGTTCACCATGGCTGCCGACGATGCAGATCACGAGACCGACGACCAGGACCAGCAGGGGACCCGTCTTGCCGCCGAACTCGTTCGCCAGCAGCACGGTGCCCACCAGTGCCGACGCCAGTCCCGCCGCACAGAGGCCGGTTGCCGCGCCGCGATAGCCACGGCGATCGAGCCACCACGTCGCGCCGAGGAAGGCGCCGGCTCCGACGAGGTACACGGCGCCCTGGGTCCCCAGGTTGTCCGTCAGACCCAAGGGCAGGAAACCGCTGCTCGAATTGTCGTAGTAGCTCCCGCATTCGGCGTCGAAGCTTTCGAAGTTGCCATCGTCGAGGTACTGCTGACATTTCACGTTGTCGGGCTTGTCATTGGCGCTGAGCGCGCCGAATGCGGCAACGAGAGCGAGGGCACCCAAACCCAACAGCAGGGTGCGGCTCTTGAAGCCGGGCAACGCCCACGCGGCGAGGAACAGCACTGCTGCCAACAATCCGGTCAGGAAGCCGCCCTGGTTGTTGGAGATGGTGACGGCGCCGGCGAACGTCGGAATGGCCACCACCACGACACCCACTGCGGCAGCCTTCGCCTCCTCCAGCTTCACGAATGTGCGCAACGCCCAGGCTGCAACCATCAACGCCAACGAGACGCCGATGAAGGCGCCTCGGCTGGGGTCGTCGCCCGCCGCTGCGGCGAGAATGCCACCAGCAATGATTGCGCCACCGAGCCCGGCCATCGCGGCGCGCAGGCCTGGCTGTGGCCTCTCCTTGGCGTCCGGCCCGAGCCCGTCGAGGAACGTCGTCACTTCGCCCGCCGGGGACGGCGCAGAAGGCGTAGCCCCCAAGTCGGCGGCGGCCGTCCCGGGCGTCGTATACGCCGTCGCCGGGATCGCAAAGGGCACAACGGTGCTGGCCCCCATCGGGTCGACCTGGGCGACGCCATTGGTCGCGACACGTTCCGTCCACCGCTCGCCGTCCCAATGTCGCTGCTGGAACCTGCCATATGGGTCGTTGTACCAACCCGCTGCGTGCTCGGTCATTGCCGCCACCCCCTTGAGATTTCGTAAGCGTGCCACGCTTGGAGGCACCATCTGAGCAAAGCTGTCACAAATGGCTCGTATCTCCGACCTTCTTGCGGCCGGGCCCACCTACTCCGTCGAGTTCTTCCCACCGAAGCACGAGGCCGGGTGGCTCAGCCTCGGCCGCACCATCTCCGAGCTGGAACATCTCGCGCCCGACTTCCTCAGCGTGACGTACGGCGCCGGTGGAAGTACCCGCACGCGGACCGCTGACCTGGTCAGCTGGGTCAAACGGCAGACTGCGATCTCGCCGATGGCGCACCTCACCTGCGCGGGCCACACACGCGACGACATCCGAGCGATCCTCACCGACTACCGGGCAGAGGGCGTGGAGAACATCCTTGCGCTGGGTGGCGACCCGCCAACGGGCGGGGCGGCCGAACAAGCGGCTCCCAGCGACTACCGCTTCAGCATGGAACTGGTGGACGACGTGCGCGAGTTCGGTGGCTTCTCCGTCGGTGTGGCAGCCCATCCCGAGCTGCACCCGCGCTCACCGGACCGAGCCACCGACCGCCAACACCTTGCCGACAAGCTGGCGGCCGCCGACTTCGCCATCACGCAGTTCTTCTTCGACATCGATCACTACTCGATGATGGTCGACGAGCTCGCTGCCCTGGGCGTGACCAAGCCGGTGCTGCCGGGAATCATGCCCATCAGCAATCTTGGTCAGATCACGCGTATGGCCCACATGAGCGGCGCCGAGGTGCCGGGCTGGGTCATCGAGGCAATGGAGAAGGCCGGCGACGACCTCGACGAAGCCGAACGGGTCGGTGTTGCATTGGCCACCGAGCTCTGTGCACGTCTCATGGAGGTCGGTGCACCCGGCCTGCACTTCTATGCATTGAATCGCAGCTGGGCCACCCGGGAGATCTTCCGCAACCTTGGCCTTCGCCCCAGCGACTGACACAGCGTATGGTCGCGCCATGACTGCATACGACAAGTTGTACATCAACGGCCAATGGGTGCCTTCCTCTGGTACCGACACACTGTCGGTCACCGATTCGGCAACTGAAGACGTGATTGCCACCATCCCCGAGGGCACCGCCGCCGATGTCGACGCGGCGGTCGCCGCCGCCAAGGCTGCCTTCCCCGCGTGGAGCGAGCTGCCCAAGGAAGAGCGCGCTGCTTACCTGATGAAGATCCATGCCGGCCTCGAAGCCCGCACGGACGAAATTGCTTCCACCATTGCCAAGGAAGTCGGCATGCCGCTGTTCCTCAGCAACATGATCCAGGTCGGCCTACCCAAGGCCAACTTCGCGATCGCTGCCGGTCTGCTGGGCAACTACGAGTTCGAGAAGCAAGTCGGCAACTCGCTGGTGGTCCGTGAGGCGATCGGCGTCGTGGGCTGCATCACCCCCTGGAACTACCCGCTGCACCAGATTGCGCTGAAGGTCGCGCCGGCCCTTGCCGCTGGTAACACCGTCGTCCTCAAGCCGTCGGAAGTTGCCCCGATCAACGCATTCATCCTCGCCGAAGTCATCGCCGAAGCCGGCCTGCCGGCTGGCGTGTTCAACCTGGTGACGGGCGTTGGCCCGGTTGTCGGTGAAGCCATCTCGGCGCACCCCGACGTCGACATGGTCAGCTTCACCGGCAGCACCCGCGCCGGCAAGCGCGTGGCCGAAGTCGCCAGCCAGACCGTGAAGAAGGTGTCGCTGGAACTGGGCGGCAAGAGCGCCAACGTGCTGCTGGCCGACGCCGACTTCGCCAAGGCGGTTGCCGACGGTGTGGGCAAGTGCTTCCTCAACAGTGGCCAGACCTGCACTGCGCTCACCCGCATGCTGGTGCCGCGCGATCGCCTTGCCGAGGTGGAAGGTATTGCTGCTGCCACGGCCGCCGCGTTCACTCCCGGCAACCCGTTCGATTCGAGCAGCCGCATCGGGCCGCTGGTCTCGGCTGCACAGCAAGAGCGGGTTCGTGGCTTCATCCAGAAGGGCATCGACGAGGGCGCAACACTGCTGACCGGTGGCACCGAGGCGCCAGAGGGCTTGGAGACGGGCTACTACGTGGCCCCCACCGTATTCACCAACGTCACGCGCGACATGACGATCGCCCGCGAGGAAATCTTCGGGCCGGTGCTGTCGATCATTCCGTACGATACGGAAGAAGAAGCGATCGAGATCGCCAACGACACCATCTACGGCCTCGCCGGTGGTGTGTGGGGCGAAGCCGACCACGCCAAGGCCGTTGCCCGCAAGATCCGCGCCGGCCAGGTGGAAGTCAACGGCGGCGCCTTCAACGTGATGGCCCCGTTCGGTGGCTACAAGCAGAGCGGCCTCGGCCGTGAAGCAGGCACGTTCGGCCTCGAAGAGTTCCTCGAAGTCAAGAGCCTTCAGCTCTAGGACGCACGCGTTGCGTGCCATGACCGCTTGCAGCGGTGACGGTGGGCGATACTGGACGATCGAATGGCCGCTCCCACCGCCACCGTTGCTGTTGCCGAGCAGCTGACCCACCCGACGCTCCGCAACCAGATCAGCCGAGTCCCGTACCTTCCGGGTCTCGACGGCTTGCGCGCCATTGCGGTCACCGCCGTGCTCGTCTACCACGCCAATCACGAGTGGCTCAGCGGCGGGTTCCTCGGCGTCGAAGTCTTCTTCGTCATCTCGGGGTACCTGATCACTCTGCTGCTGCTCTCCGAGAAGGAACGCACCGGCAGGGTGCGGCTCGGTCAGTTCTGGATGCGACGCGCTCGCAGGTTGCTGCCAGCCCTGTTCGTGATGATGGCTGCGCTGGCCATCTACATGTCGCTGTTCAAACAAGACCCGATGGGGCAGGCCCGCGGGGACCTGCTGGGCGGCACCTTCTACATCAGCAACTGGTACCAGATCTGGGTGGGCCAGGGGTACACCGCGGCATCCAGTTTCGCGCCGCTGCGTCATCTGTGGTCGCTGGCGGTGGAGGAGCAGTTCTACCTGGTGTGGCCGCTGGTGATGGTCGTACTGCTGCGCAAAGGCGGCGACAAGTTGCCTCGCGTTGCGCTGTGGTTGCTGTCAGCCAGCGTGTTCATCTCGCTCACGGTTGCGGCGCTGTACATCGGCGGCACCGTGTTCATCGGCGCCGACTCCGTCACGAACGCGGCATCCTGCGGCGCAGGCGACAGCCACGGCTACATCTCGCTGTTCGGCCACTGCCTCAACGTCAACGAGGTGCTCTACCTCAGCACCATCACCCGCGCGAGTGGGCTGATGCTGGGCGCCGCGTTCGCCCTGGTGTGGCGGCCCGTTGCCATCATGCGTGGGCCGCTCCGCAAGCGCGGCCGCCTCGTCGACCTGATCGGTCTGCTCGGCCTCATCAACCTTGCGTTGCTGATGAACCGGCTGGAACTGGTCGATTCGCTCACCAACCAGTACGACCCGTGGCTCTTCCGTGGCGGCTTCCTGCTGACCGGGCTGTGCACGATTGCGATCATCGCCGCGGCAACCCATCGCCGCGCATACATCGGCCGCCTCTTGGGCATCCGCCCGCTGCATTGGGTGGGCACCCGTAGCTACGGCCTGTACCTCTATCACTGGCCGGTCTACCAGATCATCCGAGACCCCGGCGAGCAGCTGACCATGCGCCAGTTTCTGACTGCTCTGCTGATCGCATTGCCGATCACCGAACTCAGCTACCGACTCATCGAGCTGCCCGTGCGGCAGGGTCGACTCGGTGAATGGATGCGCGGTGAGCGCCCGCCCCGAACGAAGGCCGCGTTGCAAAGTCGTCGGCGCACGTTCGTGCTCGCCTCCGTGTTCGCGGTGTTGGCGGGTTTCGCATCCGTCACCATTGCCACCGCAGATATCAAGTGCGAAGGTCAGGTTGCTTGTGACAGTGAGGCGGGCCTTGCCAAGATCGCAGGCGGCCCGGTCACCGCCGTGCCGCTACCGACGGTTGCGTCGACGGTGCCGGTGACGCAACCAACACTGCCCGGGGAAACTGCCGTTCCGACGACGGAACCGGCGCCCGTGACCACACTCGGCGCGGCGGATCTGCTGCCCGCGTACGCAATCGGGGAGTCGGTGATGCTCGGCGCCGCGCCGCAGTTGACGGCCGCCGGCATCCAGGTCAACGCCGCAGTCAGTCGCCAGGGAAAGAACGTCGCCGAGATCGTGGAGCTCACGCGTGCCGGTGGTCAGCTCGGCCGCACGGTGATCATCCAAACCGGTACCAACGGCAGCGTGAGTGACGAGACGTTCGCGCGCATCATGGCTGCGCTGCCGCCAGACCTCACGCCGCTCGTGGTGTTCCTGACGGTGAAGGCGCCGAAGGGCTGGATTGCCGACAACAACACACGCATCCGAGCGCTGCCTTCGGTTTATCCGAATGTGAAGGTGGTCGACTGGGAGGTCGAGGCGCAGCAGATCCTCGGCGAGCTCAGCAAGAGCGACGGTGGCATCCACCTCAGCACCTCCAACGCCAAGCAGTTCTATGCCAACCTGATCTTCGATGCCATCGGCCGACCAGACCTCAAGAAGTAAGCGCGTTCGTACGCGCTGCTGATTGCTCCATACTGTTCATTCGATGTCGGCCCGCCCCACTGTTCCACGCCCAGCCACCGCGGAGGCCGGACTCAGCCGCGTCCCGTACCTGCCGGGGCTCGACGGGCTGCGCGCCATCGCCGTCATCGGGGTGATGATCTACCACGCCCACCACGACTGGTTGCCCGGCGGTTTCCTTGGTGTGGAGGTCTTCTTCGTCATCTCCGGCTATCTGATCACGTTGTTGCTGATGGGCGAGCGTGAGCGCAACGGCCACGTCGATCTGCGTCAGTTCTGGGCCCGCCGCTTTCGACGGCTGCTGCCGGCGCTGTACGTGATGATGGCGTTGGTCGCTGTCTACATCGCCGCCTTCTACCCGGTGGCTCGCGAACAGACCCGTGGCGATTTCATGGCCGGCATCTTCTACGTCAGCAACTGGTACGAGATCTTCGTCGGCCAGGGCTACGGTGCCAGCGAAGCCTTCGTGCCGCTGCGGCACCTGTGGTCGCTGGCGGTGGAGGAGCAGTTCTACCTGGTGTGGCCGCTGGTGATGGTTGCCATCCTGCGACGCTCGCGCAGTCGGCTCCCGGCGGTTGGTCTGAAGCTGATCGGCGTCAGCGTGTTCATCTCCATCATGGTCGCCTGGTTCTATGTGCCGGGCGTGGTCGCCAGCAGTTGCGGGTCTGAGTTCACCCGCGGCACGTGGACCGTCTTCGGTCGCTGCATCGCGGTCAACGACATGCTCTACCTCGGGTCGTTCTCGCGTGCGGGCGGGCTGATGTTGGGCGCCGGCTTCGCAATGCTGTGGCGCCCGGTGGCGATCATGCGCGGCCCGCTGCGCGACAAGGGCCGCCACCTCGACGTGCTGGCCGCTGTGGGCCTGGCGCTGATCGTGTTCTTCATGCTCACGATGTACTTGCAAGAGCGCGGCGTGTACAACCCATGGCTGTACCGCGGTGGCTTCTTCCTCACCGGCGTGGCCACGCTGCTGCTGATCGCGGCCACCACTCACCAGGGTGCAGCAACCGGCAAGTTGCTGGGCCACAAGGCGCTGGTGTGGGTGGGCACCCGCAGCTACGGCCTGTACCTGTACCACTGGCCTGTCTTCCAGATGATCCGCAAGCAGGCCAACATCCAGATGTCGATCGCGCAGATCCTCCTGGGCGTGCTCATCACGGTGCCCATCACCGAGGCCAGCTATCGCTTCATCGAAACACCCATCCGCAAGAACGGCCTGCGCTCGACGTTGGCCGGGCTGCGGGGCCAGTCTCGTCACCTGATGGCTGGCGGCGCCGTTGCGCTTCTGATTGGGTTGGCCACCTTCAGCCTGCTGCGCGCCGACCCACATTGCGTCGGCGAGGTGAACTGCTCGCTGGAGGCCGCCGCGCAGGGGCCCGACACGACGTTGCCTTCAGAGACGCCGCCAACGGACACGGGGACAACGGCGCCCGGCGAATCCACCACCGCGTCCACCACGATTCCGAAGGTGCCACAGAAGTACGTGGCCATCGGCGAGTCAGTGATGGCGGGGGCCACATCGCAACTGCAGTCGGCCGGCGTGCTGGTGCAGGTGAAGGAAGGTCGCGGGCCTGAGGGCGTGAAGAACGCGGTCATCTTGTTGCGCGATGCGGGCGACCTCGGGGCGGGCACCACAATCGTGGTTCAGGTCGGCACCAATGGACCGTTGAGTCAATCCGACCTGGATGCAATCATGGCCGAGGTCCCGGCGGATGCCGCGGCGGTCGTCTTCATGACGATCCACGCTGATATCGCAGACGTTCCGCGCAACAACGAGCTGATCCGGGCTATGCCGTCCAAGTATCCCAGCGTGTCGGTGATCGACTGGGATGTGAAGTCGGCGGAGGTCCAGTTGTGTGCCGACGGCATCCACATCTCGTGCAACGGCTCTGCGCCGGCGACCTTCTACACGAACCTGATCCTCGAAGCCTTCGGCCTGCCCGCCATCACATGAGTCGCTTTCGGACCGAGCTGCTTTCGTCGCGGGGTGGTCCGAGGCGTACGCTCGCGACATGACCACTCCTGTTCGTGTTGCTGTCACCGGCGCTGCCGGCCAGATCGGCTACAGCCTCCTCTTCCGCATCGCCTCCGGCTCCATGCTCGGCCCGGACACCCCTGTCATCCTGCAGCTGCTCGAGATCACGCCGGCGCTCGGCGCGCTCGGCGGCGTGAAGATGGAGCTGGACGATTGTGCCTTCCCGTTGCTGGTCGATGTGACCTGCACCGACGACGCCAACGTCGCATTCGGTGACGCCGATGTTGCCCTGCTGGTGGGTGCCATGCCGCGCAAGGCCGGTATGGAACGCAGCGACCTGCTCAGCGCCAACGGTGGCATCTTCAAGCCGCAGGGCAAGGCCCTCAGCGAGAGCGCGAAGAAGGACATCAAGATCCTCGTCGTCGGAAACCCGGCCAACACCAATGCGTTGATCGCGCAGCAGAACGCACCTGGCCTCGACCCGCGCCGCTTCACCGCGATGACCCGCCTCGACCACAACCGTGCCATCTCGCAGCTGGCCGCCCGCACCGGGGTCACCGTCAACGACGTCACCAACATGACGATCTGGGGCAACCACTCCGTTACTCAGTTCCCCGACATCCACCACGCAAAGGTGAACGGGCAGAATGCCTACGACCTGGTCAACGATCAGGCCTGGTACGCCGACACCTACATCCCCAAGGTCGCCAAGCGCGGCGCCGCCATCATCGAAGCCCGCGGTGCGTCGTCGGCCGCGTCGGCAGCGAATGCTGCCGTCGACCACATTCGCTCCTGGTCGCTGGGCACCGCCGAAGGCGATTGGGTCAGCATGGCCGTTGTGAGTGACGGTTCGTACGGCGTGCCCGAAGGCCTCATCTCCTCGTTCCCGTGCGTGTGCAAGGACGGCGAGTTCTCCATCGTCCAAGGCCTCGACATCAACGACTTCAGCCGCGCCAAGATCGACGCCAGCGCCGGTGAACTCGCCGAAGAACGCGACGCCGTGAAGGACCTGGGCCTCATCTAGCACGTAGTGCTCAATGCTGGGCCGGAATGTCGCAGGCTGTGCGACATTCCGGCCCAGCGTCGCGTTTATGGGCTACGGCTGGCTGATGGCTACTGCGCAGGCGACTTCCATCATCTTGTCGACACCGTTCTTGAGCTCGGCATCACTGATGCGCTCAGCGGTCTCCTGCTCGCCGCCGGCGATGATGTCGCTGATGGTGGCCATGCACAGCGTTTCTATCTTCTGTAGCGCGCCCAGCGTGTAGAGCACGGCGGCTTCCATCTCGACGGCGAGGTGGCCGCGGTCGCGCCAACGATCCATGATGCCTTCGCGCGTGTCGTAGAAGATCGCAGAAGAGACAATGGGGCCGACGTGCACGCGGGCGCCGCTCTCACGGGACAACTGCACGGCGCGCTCGACCAACGAGTACGTGGCCGTGGGGGAGTGTGCATCGCCACCGCACAACTGGCTGACGATCTGGTCGTCGGACGTCGCGCTCATCGCCACGATCGTGTCGGCCATCCGCAAGCCGTCGGCCAGACCCCCAGCCGTACCCACCCGAACCAGACGGGTCGCCCCCAACTGGATCAGTTCGTTGTAGTAGATCGCCGCGCTGGCGCAACCCATGCCAACTGCTTGCACACTGATCGGCTTGCCCTTGTATGTGCCCGTGTAGCCCAGCGCCCCACGCTCCTCATTGACGAGACGCGCTCCCGGGTCGAAGAAGGTCTCGGCGATGTATGTCGCGCGGCGGGGGTCGCCGGGCACCAGCACAGCCTTGGCGTAGTCGGTGGCTTCGGCACGGATATGAATCGGCATGAGCGCAGCGTAGAACGATCACGGCGACGGCGGTGGTGTCGGTGACTTTCGCCTCTAGGGAAGTTCCCCCGATCGATGAATAATTAGACCATTCAGTCGAATAAGGGAGCTGGTATGGACAACAAGCGGAATGGCGACGGCTGGTGGGTGATCACCTTCGTCATCGGTATGACGGCGTTGATCGTCGGCATCGTCGGTGTGGCGATGGCGTCAGGGAGGTCGAACACTACAAGCGCGGCGGCGACCGGAGCCGCAGCCGGAGCCGGCGGCGTGACCTCGGTGGACGTGACACTCGCCGACATTTCGGTCTCGCCGAACATGGTCGAGGTGCCGTCTGGCCAAGAGATCACCCTGCACATCACCAACAAGGGTGCACTCCAGCATGACTTCAAGGTGGAGGGCACATCGGGAACCGGGCTGCTCGAGCCCGGCGAGAAAGCCGACCTGGTGATCGGGCCGTTCTCCGCCGACTCGGCAGTGTGGTGCACGGTCCCCGGGCACAAGGAAGCCGGCATGATGATGATGGTGCACGTGCTCGGAAGTAGCGCTGTGCCGGTCGCCGGCGAAGGAGCTACTGCGGCCGCATCGGGCGACGCCGTCATCGACGCGGCCGCGATGCCGGCAGCGGACTGGAAGGGTCGCGACCCTGTGCTACCCGCAGCGCAGACCGGCACCCTGCACGAGGTGACGTTCGATGCGACAGAGAAGCTCATCGAGGTCGCTCCCGGTGTCACTCAGATGATGTGGACGTTCAACGATCAGGTTCCCGGCCCAATACTGCGGGGCAAGGTCGGCGACACGTTCAGGATCACGCTGAACAACAAGGGGGAGATGGGTCACTCGATCGACTTCCACGCCAGCAAGGTGGCCTGGAGCGACGAGATGCGCACGATCCTTCCGGGCGAGACACTGGTGTACGAGTTCACTGCCGACTACGCCGGTGCATGGATGTACCACTGCGGCACTGCGCCGGCACTGCATCACATCGGCAACGGCATGTATGGCGCAATCGTCATCGACCCTCCAACCCTCGATCCGGTGGCGGAAGAGTTCATGATCGTGCAGAGCGAGCTCTACCTCGGGCCGGAAGGCCAGCCTGGCGATCTCACCAAGATGATCAACGAGGATTTCGATGCGGTGGTGTTCAACGGCTACTTCAACCAGTACAAGTTCGCCCCCATCCATGTCGAGGCCGGCAAGCGGTATCGGATTTGGTTGGTCAACGACGGTCCGAGCGAGAACTCTGCATTCCACATCGTCGGCACCATCTTCGACACCGTCTTCAAGGAGGGTTCCTACACACTGCAACCCGACGACACCCATGGTGGCTCGCAGGTTCTCGATCTGCAGCCGGCACAGGGTGGGTTTGTCGAGTTCACCTTCGCTGAGGACGGTCTGTACCTGATGGTGACGCACAAGTTCTCCAACGTCGGCAAGGGGGCCCTCGGTGTCTTCGCAGTCGGCGATGTCGACACGTCGGCGATCGGCGGCCACTGATCCGATTGATCGTCACCTGCTAGGCGTGCGAGAGTGCACCGTCATGGGAGACCGACCGCAGCACGTCGATTCCGAAGGCGGTGCACTCCGCCGCGCCAAAGCCCTCTCCGCGACCAGCCGCGTGGAGGTGCTTGCCAGACTCCGCGACTCCAATGCTCCGCTCACCGCCGGTTTGCTCGCGACTGCGCTCGGCATCCACCACACCGCTGTTCGCCGGCACCTTGCGGTGCTCGTCGATGCCGGTCTGGTGCGAGCGGTCCGGCTACCTGCCAAAGGCCGAGGCCGCCCCAGTACCGGGTACGTGGTCAGCGGCCCGGTCGAGGGGGCGGCTTACCGAGAGCTCGCCGGCATGCTGGCGGAGGCCGTACGCACGGGCCGCTCGGCACGCGCCGCAGGGCGCGACGTGGGTCGCCGGGTGGTGCCGCTCGCCGATGGGTCGCTGGCCACACTGAGCGGCGAGACCGAGCGCCTGGGATTCCAGCCCGAGCTACACGTGACGGGCGAAGTGCATGAACTGGTGCTCGGTGTCTGCCCCTTCGCCGAGCTCGCCGAGGTGCAGCCCGAGACGGTGTGCGAGCTACACCTCGGTCTCGCCGAAGGCATCGCGGAGCGTTCGGGCGGCATCGAAGTGGTCGGTATTCGAATGGCCCACCC
This sequence comes from Acidimicrobiales bacterium, assembly GCA_038328705.1. GTDB lineage: Bacteria > Actinomycetota > Acidimicrobiia > Acidimicrobiales > Ilumatobacteraceae > UBA668. The sequence continues at coordinate 25,654 of JBBQMG010000010.1, forward strand.
GCAGACCGGCGGATGCCGGATCATGGTTCGCCGGCTGCCTACTTGAGGAATTTGCTGGTGGTGTTGTCGGCGAGGATCTTGCCGCCGGTCTGACAGGTGGGGCAGTACGCAACGGTGTAGCCGCTGTAACTCACCGAGCGGATGGAGTCGGCGCACACGGGGCAGGGCTGGCCGACACGACCGTGAACACGACCCGGACGGTCGGCGGAGGACGACATGTCGCTGCGCGTCCGTTCGTACTCCAGTCCGTCGTCGACGGCTTCGTGGATCGCGGTGAACACGGCAGCAGCGCCCCCGGCACCCAGCTTGCCGGTCATTGCGAATGGCGACAGCTTTGCCCGATGGCACACCTCGTTGGCCAACATCCGGCCCAGCCCGGCGATGTGGCGCTGGTTGCGCAGGAAGCCGTGCACTCGCATGTTGTCGGCCGCAAACGCGTCGGCCAGCGACTGGGGCGTGAACTCGTACGCATCAGGGCCGAGCCGGTCGAGCGGTGGTCCGTCGAGTGCCTCGGTGCCCACACACCACACGCCCGCCCGCCGTTCCTTGCCGGCCTCGGTGAGCAGCAGCGCCCCACCGTCCTCGAACACGAATCGCGCTTGGCCGTTGCGTGGTTTCGGCGACTGTTTGTCGTCCACCAACAGCCGCCCGCCTTGCATCAGGTGCACCACGAAGTGGATGGGGTCGAAGTCGAGCAGCAGGTACTTGCCGCGCCGGCCGACGCCCAACAACGGGGTGCCGTACGCGGCCTCGGGTCGTGGCGAGGCAGTCTTCAGCGCAGTGAAGTTGAACGGCACGAACTTCTTCAACACGGCGCCTCGGAACTGCTCGGTGAGCCGTTCGGCGTGGGCCTGTAATTCGGGAAGCTCGGGCATCGCGAGTGGCGCCTAGCGGTACTCGGTGCGCTCACGCACACTGGTGAAGACGCCATCGAGAGCGCCGAACACCGGCTGCGACTCGACCAGTTTCTGCTGGCTTCCCGTGAGCAGAATCCATCCCCTGATGAACGCTTCCTGTGCATTCACTTCGCCGGTGGCCACGCCGACCGCGGTATCCCACGTCTGCTCCATACGCACGTCCTCGGGAAAGGCGCTGCCGGCGCCGAATGCGGCGACACCGTTGCCCACCTGGAGGTGGTACACCACGGTTCCCTCCGGGCCATCGGTCACCACTTGTGTCACGCCGATGGTGTGCTCGCCGGCGAGCGCTTGCAGTGTGGCGCTGGCGGCCACTTCGGTGGTCAGGGCGGCGAGCCACTCGAGGCTGAGATAACGAATCACGGGCATAGTCTGGCCCACGTGCTGACCAATGCCGACGAACTGCGTCACCAAGATGTGGCCGTGGAGGCGTGGTGGTGGTGGGCGTGGAATGCGGATGCGACCGTCGGACTGTTCGCGGGCCTGGAACTGCGCGGGCGTCGCTTCGATTATTGGGCGGGCCTCGTTCGTGTCAACGAGCCGTACCTCTACGTGGAGGAACTGGACGGCTCGGGCCTCCGAGAGGGCTTGGAGATCAAGCCGCCCGAGATGTGGGCCGACCACGTGTGCGACGTGCCCTTCACGCAGTGGAGCGTGGGCAACGAAGCTCACGGGGTGTTGCTGGACGACCCGCTGAGTGCGATGAGCCGCCCCCACGGCACCCCCGTTCCCGTCACGTTCGATGTCGAGTGGTACTCGACGGAAGCGGCCACAGAGACTGCTCACGGCTACGAACAGGCAGGCGACGTGGATGTGCAGGTGGAACTCACCGAGGGTCTACTCACCTTCGAAGGCCCTGCCCATCGTGTGCATGTGTGGGGCGTGCCGTTCCGTCCGACCGCACTCGCCATGCCGGCCGGCGAAGGCCCTCTGTGGGCGCCCTATCGCCGCCACGACGGCCAGGGTGTGCTGCAAGTCCTCACTCCGACTGGTTTCCTCGGCCGCTTCAGCTGACGGTCGAAGAAAGTCAGTTTGCTGTCGCTCAATCCGGCGTCGGCAACACTCTCATCAGTGATGGGCTTCGACGACTACGCGTCATACCGGGACTTCGAGGCGTTCGTCGCGGCGGCCGAACAGCGCCTGCGTCGAGCGCTGGTGGCCTCGTATGGGCCGGCTATTGGCCGCGATGCGACGGTCGATGCGCTCAGTTGGGCGTGGGAGCACTGGGATCGACTGCAGGGGATGGACTACCCGGTGGGCTACCTGTACCGAGTCGGGCAGACGGCTTCGGCCCGATATCTGTCGATCGGCAGCTCCGAGGCGTATCCCGTCGCCACATCTCAGAGTCCGTCGGACGGCGAACCCGAATTGGTTCGCGCACTCGGCCGGCTGTCAGTGCAACAACGATCGGCGGTCGTGCTCGTGCACGGCTGCGCGATGAGTCAGCGAGAGGCAGCCGACGTCCTGGGCATCTCGGTCTCGACCGTACGCGAGCACCTCGAGCGAGGCATGGGCCGCTTGCGCGGCGAACTGGAGGTCAGTCATGGACACTGAAGTCGAACAGCGTATTGCTCGCCTGGCTCAGCATTGGGATACGAGTACGCGCCCCGTGGCCGCCGATGAAGCACGTTCGCGGCCATCCGCGATCGGTGCGCTCGACATCCACTCCGTGGTTGCACCGGTGCGGCCGGTGCCCCAGGCCATACCTGCGCGCAGATGGATCTGGATGGCCGCTGCGGCCTCAATCGTCGCGCTCGTCGTTGCAGTGGCAGCGATTGTCCGTGAACCATCGAACGGGTCGATCTCATCTGCGCCAGCCGAGTCAACAGTGCCGACGACGGCTGCGCCAGATGAGACAGCGGTCACCACGCCCGTCGTCGAGGAGCGGCCCACAACCGTGTCGGACGTGATGGCGCAGGCAACGACACGGCTGTCGGCGCTACAGAGTTTCCGGGCGACCGCCACAGTGCGTACGACGCAGCGTTCCATCGACGACGCGACTGCCGTAGTTGCACCGGAGAGCACCACGGTCAACGACATCACGCTGATGGCCGACGGGTCACTGTGGATGCACGGCGACCTCTCGCTGTGGGGCTCGTACGACGCCTCCACCGGAATGTCTCGTGGTGCATTTCTAGCCGCCGACGGGACAACGCAGTACCAGGAGATCGTGGGCTGGACCGACAACTCGACGCCGCTGCTCATTGCGCTCGGCTACGACCCCGTCATGCGTTTCGACGCCGTCCAGGACACGGTCGTGGAGGTAGTGGATCGCCAGTTGGGTCGTCCAGCCTGGAGGCTGACGGCGTCGTTCGCCTACGGAACTCCGGAGGACACGACCGCCTTCTCTCAAGTGGAGACGTACACGATCGACCAAGAGTCGGGCCTCATCGTCGAGTACGGGCGGACATCGATCAACAACGGAATCGAAGACGTCACCGAGGCGAAGATCTCGGATCTGCAAGTGGACGTCGACCTACCGGCGGAGTTCCCCGGCGCATTTCCCGACGGCGCCGTGGTTGACCGCAGCGGCAACCCCGACGGATTTGCCCTCCTCACGCCGGAGACTGCGTCGCAGCGGTTCGGTGGCGAGTTGTTGTTGCCCGCTCAGGGCGATGCCGAGCAGCGAATCGTCCTCTCGAGCAGTGATGGCGTCTGGGGTGATCAGGCAATACCGGTCACCAATTTTCAGGTCACAGTTCAACTGAGGACTGGGTTCGTCACAAAGTCGGTGGTGGTCAGCAAGGCGGTACTCCAACTGGGTACCCCGATCTCCGATCCGGGAGCGGTTGTAGTGGACGGTGCACTGTGCCGGTCGCAGGACGGGGTGACCTGCACTGACACCCCGGACTCGGCGATCACGAGCGGTGCGCTCGCGGGGCGACCTTCCACGCAGGAGGGCAGAATCGTCACCGCCACAAGTGGTCCGGTGCGCTACGTGATCATGGCGCAGACAGCGGACGACGCGCTGGCCACCGCCAACTCGTTCAGCTGAGCTGCGCGGCGATCAGGAGGAAGAAGGGGCGCTCCAGCTCGACGTCCCACTCGGGGACTTCTTGGATCTGTTCGGGGCTGGGGCCCCACTCGACCAGGTCGGTGAGCATGAACCCCGCGCCGATCAACGACTGGACGTAGTTGGTGATGGTGCGGTGTTGCTTGACGACACCTGGCGCGAGCCAGTTGGTGGTGCGTGGGCCCTCGCGCAGATAGCCATCGACGGGCCACGTCGTGAGGCCCGCGTCATCGGTGACGAAACCGGGGTTGGAGGGTGCCGTGCAGATGGGGTGTTCGACGGAGAAGACGAACCCGGCGCCCGGCCTCAGCGACTGACGCACCGTGGCGAACAGGTGGTCGAGGTCGATCAGGTAGTGCAGCGTCAGCGAGCTGTAGGCGAAGTCGAAGCTGGCGGCGGGCAGTTCGAGGTGGTCGACGTCGTGTTGCTCGTACGTAATCCGTTCATCGGTTGTGTCGGCGGCAGCTCGGGCGAGCATGTTCGACGACAGGTCGATGCCCAACACGTCGGCTGCGCCGTCGGTGGCTGCCCAGCGGCAGAACCACCCGAAGCCACAGCCGAGGTCGACCACGGCCCTGCCAGTCATGTCAGGCAGCATGGCCAGCAGTGACGGCCACTCTGGCGCGCCGTCGAGGCCCTTCACCGAGCGCGGCAGCCTGGAGTAACCCTCGAAGAAGCTGTCGTCGTCGTAGATGTTCTGTGCCACTCACGCCGATCGTAGGTGCCGAGGTTGCTTCTGGTCGGTCTGATTCCACACTCAGTGTGGATCTGATACGACCAGAATCAGAATTGGATCAGGGCGCCGACCCGTGCGGGGGTTGTCGAGTGCTGGATCGTCCAGAGCCCGTCAGCGAATCGAGCGAACGAGAACTCGCAGTCGATCGCCGCCTCCAACGTGGCCCGGTCGGTGAGCTCGGTGAGCCTCGAGACGGACGGCAGAGCAACTCGTCGATCACGCACGAGCACGCCGACGGGACCGGCACGAAACCACTCCGAACCATCCGCCAAAGCCGAGTGCGACAGCGGCCCCCGGCTCTCCGACAGCAGGCGCCATTCCTCCACGTACGCGCCGCTCGGCGCCCGCTCCATCATCACCTTCCCGTCAGCGCTCCACTCCAGCAGCCCAGGCTCGGGGAACGCTGACACCGGCTGGAAGCCGACGGCACTGCTCCACGAGGCCGTCGCAGTCCGTCGCACGATCGGCGTGCACGTTGTCGCTCCGCTGCTGGAATCCGACTCGGCGAGCACCCGAAGCGCGTCTATCGAGAAGGACGAACGGCCACCCAACGCGAGTGCCGCAGCGGACAGCCGCACGTCGGCCATCAACGACGGCAGCTGCAGCCAGACCACGAAGCTGGTGTCGTCGCGGGTCCCGTCGGCGAACTCGATCCACTGGCGCTGCCAGCAGCCGATCAGCTCGTCAGGCACGGTCTGGGCAGGAACGGTCATCGCAATGACGGTAGCCGGATGCCCGCAACGCCTACCGTGGATGCACCATGAGCTTCGGTGGCGACATCCTCGACGACTTCGACAGACAGCGCAAGCAGCCGCAGTACCGCGCGGTTCCCGCCGCGCTCGGCCTGCTGGTGGAAGACCGATCCAGCGGCTTCTGTGGCGATGTGGTGAAGTCCGACGCCCGTGCCGTCACCCTGCGCGATCGCATCGGGCGCGACCGCGAGTTCATCTACAAACCGGGCGGATTCCTGATCGAGGGCAAGCCGGTCACCCTCACGAGGCCGCCGGCCAACCCGGCCGGTACTGGTCCCAAACTCACCGCCAGCGGTTCGGTCGCCGCTGCCACCAAACCTCGCGCCCGCCTAGCAGCCGCCAGCCGAATCTGGGTGGAGGGCAACCACGACGCCGAACTGGTGGAACACGTGTGGGGCGACGATCTACGCGAGTTGGGCATCGTCGTGGAACCGATGCACGGCCTGGACGATGTGGTGGCGATGCTGGCTGAGTTCCAGCCCGGCCCCAACCGCAAGCTGGGCATCCTGGTCGACCACCTGGTCACCGGCAGCAAGGAAGAGCGCCTCGCCAAGCAGGTGGCTGGTCCCCATGTGTTGGTGACCGGTCACCCGTTCGTGGATGTGTGGGCTGGCGTGTGGCCGCGGGTGATGGGCCTCAGCGAGTGGCCCGACGTGCCCCGCAACGTGCCCTGGAAGGAAGGCATGTGCGCGGCACTGGGCACCGATGTCAGGGGTTTCTGGCCGCGTCTGCGAAATCGGGTGACGACGTATGTGGATCTCCGTCCGGAGCTGGTGGGTGCGGTGGAGCAGCTGATCGACTTCGTGACGAGCGTGCCCGGCGGCGAGTGATCCGCATAGCCACCAGCGGCGCCATCCCGCCGATCAGCAGGAACGGTGCGGAGTAGCCGATCAGCAGCGCGAAGGCGACCAGCACGGCTACGAACGACTTCCAGCCCTTGGCGAAGGCAGCGCTGACGCTGTCGTCCTTCTTCTTCTCGACGGACGCGGCCTTGGATGCAACAGGTGCGGTGGTGAGGTGCACGGTGATCGTGGCCAGTGCCACCTGACTGCTGAGCGAGCTCTGTTGCGCCAGCAGCTGCTCGAGGCGTGTCTCCCGAGTCGACAACTCGCCTTCCAGCGTGATCACCTCGCCAAGGTCGTTGGCCTCGTCGAGCAGCGCACGGACGCGGCCCACGCTCGTGCGGGCCGTGAGGATCTGAGCGTCGATGTCCGCGACCTGATTGGTCACATCATCGGTAGTGCCCTGCAGCCCGGTGCGCCGGCCGATGCCCTGCTCGAGCCCACTCAAGAATGCGTCCACCTCCTCCGGCGGCAGTTTGAACACGAGGTCGCCCGACGCGTACTCGGAGGTGGTCAGGTCGAGGCTGGAGTTGTACAGCTGACCACCGTGCACCGCTGCGAGATTGATGACCTTGTCGACGGAGGCCGCGGCATCGGCGACCTCCAGGCCGACAGTCATCACGACCACCAGTTTGCGGTCCGACGGCGTCAGCACCAGACGGGGAAGCTGGGCACCAGGATCGACGGTGGGCGCAGCGGCGTCGCCACCGCTGATCGACTGTTGGCCGTCGGCGCTGGTCTCCGACGACGCGAGCACCACGTCGGCGGATTTGTCGGTGGCCGCCGACTGACTGCTGCTGCTGGTGTCGTCGGCGCACGCCGTGAGCGCGACCAACGAGGTGACGATGCAGGCCGCTGCGTGGCGGCCTCGCCGAATGTTCCGCGTGTGTGTCATGCCGTTCCGACGAAGGTCACGCAGGGACAGTTCCCCGATCGCGTGTCAGTCGGGTGACGAAGCGGCGGCCAAGGCGGCCTTGGCGGCCTTTCGATGTCGTAGCAACTCGATTGCGATCGGCAACACAGACACACCGACGATGACGATCGCGGCGATCTCGATGTTGTTCTTGACGGCTTCGATCTCGCCGAGGAAGAAACCGAGCGTGGTGATTCCTGCACCCCAGAGCGCGCCACCGACGATGTTGTACGTGAGAAACGTGCGGTAGTGCATCTTGCCGGCGCCGGCCACGGTGGGGACAAAGGTGCGCACGATGGGCACGAAGCGGGCGAGCACGATGGTCTTCGGGCCGTACTTCTCGAAGAACGCTTCCGCCTTGACCACGTAGTCGGGGTTGAAGAAGCGGCTCTTGGGCTTGTCGAACACGGTAGGCCCAAAGCGGTGACCGATCATGTACCCCACCTGGTCGCCCAAGATGGCGGCACCGGCCGCCGTCAGCGCCACCCACGGCAGCGGCGGCAGCAGGTTTCCGCCAGCAGAGCTGGAGAGGAAGCCGGCGAAGAACAGCAGCGAGTCACCCGGCAAGAAGAAACCGATCAGCAAACCCGACTCGGCGAAGATGATGATGCCCAAGACGACAAGGCCACCCTTCTCCACCCACCTATTCGCAAAGTCCAGCAGCCCAAGCACGGTGGGGCACGCTAGCGCTCAAAAAGCGAAAGGCCCGGGCGCGCGGCCCGGGCCTTTCATGCGTTGCGGTTGGGTTCAGTGAAGCGGGGTAGCTGCGGGAGCTGTCGACTCCGCCGACATGCCCGAGGGCTGACGGCTGCTGAACACGATGGCCCCGATGAGCACGACCAGCGCCGCAGCGGCGATGCTGAAGCGGGCTCCGTCGTTGTCACGCAGGCTGATGATGGCCGGCAGGATCAACAGCGAGACCAGGTTCATCACCTTGATCAACGGGTTGAGGGCCGGGCCGGCCGTGTCCTTGAATGGGTCGCCAACGGTGTCGGCGATGACTGCCGCACGATACGGGTCGCTGCCCTTGCCACCGTGGTGGCCGTCTTCGATGTACTTCTTGGCGTTGTCCCATGCGCCACCAGCGTTCGACAGGTAGTTGGCCATCAGCTGGCCGACCAGGATGACTGCGGCCAGGAATGCCCCGAGTGCAAGGAAGTTGATACCGAAGCCGATGACCACGGGCGTGAGCACTGCCAGCAGAGCAGGCGTTGCGAGTTCGCGCAGCGAGGCCTCGGTGCAGATGTCGATGACGGGGCCGTACTCGGGCAGCTTCTCGCCCTTCATGATCTTGCCGTCGGCGAACTGCTTGCGCACTTCCTGCACGACCACGCCAGCGGTGCGGCCAACGGCGCGAATTGCGAGGGCGCTGAACAGGAACGGCACGGCGCCACCGATGAGAAGACCGATGAAGATCTTCGGGTCGGCAACGTTGATCTGCAACTGAGGAAGGTCGAACACGCCACGGAGGGGGTCGGTGAGTTTTGCCAACCCGAGCTCGGCGCCAGCGGTCTCGATGAAGCTGGCGAACAAGGCGACTGCGGCGATGACGGCGGAGCCGATGGCGAAGCCCTTCGTGACGGCCTTGGTGGTGTTACCAACGGCGTCGAGGCTGACCATGATCTTCTGCGGCTCGCCGTGGAACTCGCCCGACATTTCGGCGATGCCGGCAGCGTTGTCGCTGACGGGGCCGAAGGTGTCTTCCGAGACGATGATGCCCGTGGTAGCCAACATGCCCATGCCGCAGAGCGCGACGAGGTAGAAGGAGAACTGCAGGTTGCCGCCGCCCAGGGTCATCGCCGCAGCAATGGCGATGGCGATGGCGATGACTGCGTAGACGGCGCTCTCCATACCGCTGGCGGTGCCGGCGAGGATGGTGGTGGCTGGGCCGGTCTCAGCGGCGCCTGCGATTTCCTGCACCGGCTTGTGGTGCGTGGCGGTGTAGTACTCGGTGAGGCGGCTGATTCCCTGCGCCAACACGAGGCCGATGAAGACGGCGCCGAAGCACTTCCAGCCGGCGTTGTCCTTGTCGTTGCCGACGTAGGCCAGCGAGAGGATGAGCGTGCCGATCGTGGTGAGAATGCCGGCGACGAGGAAGCCCTTGTTGATGGGCTTCAAGGCGTTGGTCTCGCCCTCCTTGGCCTTCACGAAGAAGATGCCGATGATGGAGGCGACCACGCCGATGGCGCGGGCAGCGAGTGGGAAGATGAGGCCGAGGGCGGGGTTGGCGCCGATCGAGTTGAATGCAGCCACGCCGAGGATGATGGAGGCAACGAGGGTGACCTCGTAGCTCTCGAACAGGTCGGCGGCCATGCCGGCGCAGTCGCCGACGTTGTCGCCCACGTTGTCGGCGATGGTGGCCGGGTTGCGGGGGTCGTCTTCGGGGATGCCCGCCTCGACCTTGCCGACCAGGTCGGCGCCGACGTCGGCTGCCTTGGTGAAGATGCCGCCGCCGACGCGCAGGAACAGCGCAAGCAGCGAACCACCGAAGCCGAAGCCGATGAGGATGACCGAGCTGGTGTTCTGGAACACCATGATGATGGCGGTGGCGCCCAGCAGGCCGAGGCCGACGGTGAACATGCCGGCGACGCCACCGGTGCGGAACGCCACGGTGAGGGCACGAGGCATGCTGTTGGTGAGTGCAGCGGCGGCTGTGCGGACGTTGCCGCGGGTGGCCAACGTCATACCGATGTAACCGGTGAAACCGGAGGCAAGACAGCCGAGGATGAAGGCGAGCGTGCGGAACGCACCGGACTGTGCAAACGACAGTGCAACCTCACCATTGGGCTTGATGATCTCAGTGCTCGTCAGGAAGACGATGATCGCCAACGGAACGAGGATGACGGCGATCGTCTTGAACTGACGCTTCAGGTAGGCGGCAGCGCCTTCCTGAATGGCCTTCGCGATCTCCTGCATCTTGGGCGAGCCTTCGTCCTCGGCCATCACCAACTTGGCGAGGAAGAGTCCGACTGCAATGGCAATGAGGGCGGCTGCGGCGGAGAGCAGCAGGACTGCCCACTCGCCCCCTTTGAGTGTGAACTCCTGAAAGCCGCCTTCGGCGATAAGTGCTGGCACCGCTGATCTCCGGGGTATCTCGGGCGCGACGACGAAGCCACGCTGGTTGGGCAAACGTGCTGAGTGTATTGACTCCGGACGATTCCGGCGAACTTTGAGTGCCCTCGGTCACATCGGGCCTGCCGTTGACCTCGCAAGCAACCCGGTCTTTACTTGCGGAAAGACTCGATGACGCCAGTAAAAGTTACTATGCTTGCGCATGTGGACGCCACCGATGGAGGAGTAGGAGCAGCGCAACGCCGCGGTCGCGGCGTTCCAAAACGCGCGCCCGAAACGTTGAAGCCCGTCGCCACGTTCCCAGCGCTGAGCCACGAGGCGCAGGTGTGGGAGTGGGCGCAGCGGCCCAGCGGCCGAGCCGATCGCGAGTTCAAGCACTACGAGTCGTCTGTACCGCCCAGCATCGCCAACGTCGACCTGCACCTCGATCGCGACACGCTGGTGGCCCTCAACGACGCGATCGCGGCAGTCACGGATCTCGAGCGTGATCCGAATGTCCACTACGCCGGAATCGCTGGAGCGTTGCTTCGGTCAGAGTCAGTGGCCTCATCCAAGATCGAGCGTCTCGACGTTGACGCTCGCTCGCTCGGCATGGCGGCGATCGATGAGTTGCGGCCCAAGTCCGACGCAGCACAGGTGTGGGCAAACGTCACTGCAATGACGGTTGCGATCAACGCGGCCACCACCGACGGGATCGCTCCTGAGACGTTCAACATGATCCATCTCGCCCTCATGCGCGACGACCCGTTCGAGGGTCAATGGGCAGGTCGGTTACGCGACATGCCGAGCTGGATCGGCGGCTCGGATGCGTGCCCTCGCGACGCGGTCCACATTCCACCAACGGCTCATCGGTTGCCCGCGCTCATGGCCGACCTCTCGACGTGGTGTGAGCGCGCCGACATCACACCGTTGACGCGTGCTGCCATCGCCCACGCCCAGTTCGAGACCATTCACCCGTACACCGACGGCAACGGACGCACTGGGCGGGCAATCATCCACACCATTCTCCGACGAGGAGGCACGGCTACGTCCTCGATCGTGCCGACGTCGTCGGCGCTGCTGGCTGATGTCGACGGCTACTTCAACTCGTTGGAGTCGTATCGGCAAGGTGACGTCGACACGTTCCTGCGGCACTTCGCGTCCGCGACCACACGCGCCTCGCGTGAGGCCCAACTCCTCGGCGCCGAGCTCAGGGAGATCTCGCTGGAGATGGGCGCCTCTGGTGCCTTTCGCCCTGGTTCGATTGCGGCGACAATCGTGTCGGGTTTGGTGCAGCAACCGGTGATCTCCGCGACTCGAAACGCAGCCACAACGGCAGGCCGTGCAGAGCCCTCGACGATCTATCGAGCGATCGAGAGCCTGGAGTCGGCGGGGATTCTCACGGAGATCACCGACGGCAAACGGAACCGTGTGTGGATAGCCCTCTCAGTCACAGCCGCTCTCGACGAGTTCGGTCGACGTCTCGGTCGAAGACAACCCGGCTGGTAAGCGTCTGCTCAGTCGTCTCGTAGGACGACCAGCGCTTGACTCGTTCGCTGCGTCAATGCTGCGATGCTCAGGCCAAGCAGCGCCGACGCTGCGGCGACTGCGCCTGCCCGCAGCGCTATGAGGGTGGAGAGCCGGGAGCTGAGGTCTGGCTCCAGCAGCCGTGTCCCGACCACCGTGACCGAAGCAGCTGCGAGCAGGAGCGGAAGTGCTTCGACAATCAGCAGCAGCAAGCGGGAGGGCCGCCCGAACCCACAGAACGCGAGCACTGTCAGCTCTCGCCGCCGCAACCGAAACGAGACAAGTCCGGTGAGAAAGCACACAAATCCGGCGACCGCCAGCGGGCGGGTCGGTGACTCCTCCTCGAGACGCTCATTGAGGTCGATGACACGATCGATCGGTACTCCGCTCAGCGTCCCGATCGAAACGTTCCTTCCCGCGCCGACGTCGAGAGCGAGAACGATGGAATAGGCATCACGCGGCTTGATTCTCTCGAAGTCCACGATGCAGGTGTCGAAGTGCCCGGTGGACGGAACAACAGTCTGTATAGATCGAGTCAGTTCTGGAATTCTCTCGGTGCCGTTTGCGACTGCATCGACCGGCCACATCGTCGCCGCTTCGACAACGGCAACTTCCTGAAGCGCGCCGATCTCGCCCGCCAGGCCAGCACCCATCAGCACTCGCAGGCTCGCTGGTGGCGGCCAGACGCGCGTCTCGACCATTCCGGCTGTGATCTCGAAAACCGGCACGGGATCGTTCGGTTCTTGCACTAACCCTGATCAGTCATGAGAATTCGGGTGGCGGGGTAGGGGTGATTGTTTCGGTGTGATCGACTGGGTCGATGTGCCGGGGTGGTGCTGTCGGGGCTCGGTGGTCGCTGACTGCGCCGATGTAGGCAGTCGCGTCGGTGCTGGGGCGCGGGCGGTGAGGGTGGTCGGCGTGAACGGCGGCTGGCGCTGCGGTCAGCTGATGGCGGTGATGTGTTGGTGCGCTTTGAGGAGATCTGCGGTGGTGGGCCAGCCGTCGATGATGCGGATGATGTCTCGTCCGGCGCGGCGGACGATGCGTGCGGGTGTGTGCAACAGGGTCCAGCGCAGCCGTTTCGGTTCGGCGGTGGCGAGGTGACCGGTGCAGCACAGGTGTTGGAACCAGCGCACGAGATCGGCTGCGAGGCAGACGAGTTGCATCCAGGCGCGGTTGGCGTCGAGGTTGGTGAACGGGAACCGTTCGAGGCCGGAGTCCTTCAACCGTTTGATGTGGTCTTCGACGTGGGCGTGGTCACGCATGTGTGCGTCCAGTTCGACAGGGTTGCCGATGTTGTCGGTGTAGTGACCCCAGTATCTGTATTGCAGCGATGGGAACAGCGAGCGTTGCGCCCCTTCGTGGAGGTGCTCGCGGCGAACGATCAGGCGGGTCCCTGCCGGCCAACGCGACAGGTCAACGAGGTCGGTGATCTCGGCGACATGGGAACGTTGCGCGCTGTCACCGGTGCGCCGCTGTGCTGGCAGCCAACGGCTCTCGTCGTGTTGGATGCGGCTGATTCCCTTGTGGATGCTGGCGTTCGAGCGGGCCACCACCGCGAACCCGATGTTACGAGAACGGCACCCGGTGGCGAATCGTGTCGAGCAACCAGCCGAGTCGGTGCGGACCTGCACCCGCCTTCGAACCGTTGTGGCGTCATCGCCGGCGTGGTGGCCGGCGGCGATCTCGACTGGCAACTGGGCGACCGCAGCGTCGAGCACGGTGAAGTGATCGGCCAGCGTGTTCGCCCCGGCGCTGCCCGGACGCAACACCGCCGCGAGTGCTTCGCCGGTCGCGTCAGCGAAGCAGAACAACGGATGGAACCCGAACCCGCCCTTGTAGTTCGGGCCGGTGCCGGTCTTGTTCTCCGAGTGGATCTGGATCAGCGACGCGTCGATATCCAATACCACCATCGCAGAGCCGGTCGTCGCGGCCATCCGTCGCCACACCTGAGCGCGTGTCACCGCGGCCTGTGTGGTGAGATCGGCGAGCACGCTCGGGGTGATCGCGCGCATCGTTCGATAGAGCGTCGAGTCCGACGCCACCTGCCCGAACAGCCGTTGTTGTGGGACGAGGAACTCGATGTCCGAACACGCTTCACCACCGGCGGCGAGCATCAACATCGCGTGGGTCAACACGACTCCACGATCGTGCATCGGGGCCCGTTCGCCAGCCCACGGGATCGCTGCCGACAGCGTCGGGCCGAGCCCGATCCGATCGGCGAAACGGCCGAGCGCGTGCAGCCCAGCGTGGGCAACGACCTGGGTTCCGCCGGCTTCCACACCGACGTTCATCACACTGTTACGGTTCACTTCGCGAGTGCCCTCCTGGTCGGTCTTCTTGAACTGTCGCAAGGACAAGAAAAGCAGGTCAGGAGGGCCATTCCGCGGATACGCGAACTACACCCAACTCAAACTCGTGAACGATCAGCGTTAGCGCTTGGTCGCCTCGATGGCGCGACGGATGTCCACCAGTTCGTGACGACCGCTGACGCGTTGTCCTTGCGCCAAAGTTCGTCCTCGGGGGTCGACGGGGCTACCGTTCGATGTGTCAACCCCGTTCACCCGGAAAGGCCGTCACGCGATGGCACAGGCAATCCAGTCACGCGAGCCGGTCAGCGGCACCGCACTGACACCGAAGAAGCGCAAGAAGTTCTTCCTGCTCGACCTCTACAGCACCGCCGTTGGCAAGAAGTATGCCATGGCACTCAGCGGCATTGCGCTGATCGGGTTCGTGGTTGCGCACATGGTCGGTAACTTGAAGATGTACCTCGGCATGGAGGACTTCAACCACTACGCCGAGTTCCTGCGCGAGCTACTTGTACCCATCTTGCCGCGTACCGTTGCCCTGTGGCTGATGCGCTTCGGCCTCATCGGCGCCGTTGCGCTGCACGTGCACGCGGCCTACAGCCTCACCCGTCTCAACCACGCTGCTCGCTCGGTGAAGTACCAGAGCCCGCGCGACTATCAAGTCGCGTCGTTCGCCAGCCGTACCATGCGCTGGACCGGCATCATCGTGCTGCTCTTCCTGGCCTGGCACCTGGCCGACCTCACGTGGGGCTTCGCCAACAACGTGGGCGTCAGTGCCGCTGACGGCGAGTTCGTGCGCGGCGATGCCTACGGCAACGTCGTGCGCAGCTTCGAACGCGTACCGGTCGCGGTGCTCTACATCGTGGCCAACATTGCACTCGGCACGCACCTGTTCCACGGTGTGTGGAGCCTCTTCCAGTCGATGGGTTGGAACAACCCTCACTTCAAGATGTGGCGTAAGTACATCGCAATCGGCATCGCCACCCTCGTGGTGGTCGGGAACGTGTCGTTCCCCATTGCCGTGCTGGCCGGGATCGTAGGGAAGTGACTGACATGACTGATTCGCTATTGCAGAGCAAGGTTCCCCAAGGCGCCATTGGCGACAAGTGGGACAATTACAAGGCCGACATGAAGTTGGTCAACCCCAACAACAAGCGCAAGTTCAAGGTGATCGTGGTTGGTAGTGGCCTTGCGGGAGCGTCGGCGGCGGCCACCATGGCCGAACTCGGCTACGACGTCGAGGTCTTCACGTTCCACGACTCGCCGCGGCGTGCACACAGCATCGCGGCGCAGGGTGGCATCAACGCTGCGAAGAACTATCGCGGCGATGGCGACAGCGTGCACCGACTGTTCTACGACACCGTCAAGGGTGGCGACTTCCGTTCCCGTGAAAGCAACGTGCACCGCCTCGCGCAGGTCAGCCTCAACATCATCGACCAGATGGTGGCCCAGGGCGTGCCCTTCGCACGCGAGTACGGCGGCATGCTCGACACGCGCAGCTTTGGTGGTTCGCAGCTGCAGCGCACGTTCTACGCCCGTGGCCAGACCGGCCAGCAGCTGCTGCTGGGCGCATACCAGCAGTTGGCTCGTCAGATCGGCCTGGGCACCGTCAAGCTGTGGAACCGCGTCGAGTTGGTCGACACGGTCCTCGTCGATGGTCGCTGCGCCGGCATCGTCACCCGCGACCTCGTCACCGGCGAGGTCCGCTCGCACGCCGCGCACGCCACAGTGATGTGCACGGGCGGCTACGGCAACGCGTTCTTCCTGTCCACCAACGCAATGAACTGCAACGTGACCGCGGCGTGGCGTGCGCACCGTAAGGGCGCCTACTTCGCCAACCCGTGCTACACGCAGATCCACCCCACCTGCATTCCCCAGGCCGACGACACGCAGTCGAAGCTGACGCTGATGAGCGAGTCGCTGCGCAACGATGGGCGGGTGTGGGTACCGCTCAACGCCGGCGACGAGCGCCCGGCGGCGCAGATCCCCGAGGCTGAGCGCGACTACTACCTCGAGCGTCTCTACCCCAGCTTCGGCAACCTGGCCCCGCGCGACATCTCGTCGCGTGCCGCCAAGCGTGCCGTCGATAGCGGCCGCGGTGTCGGCCCGCTGAAGAACGGTGTCAACCTCGACTTCAAGGACGCCATCGCCCGCCTCGGCGCCGACATCGTCAAGGAACGCTACGGCAACCTGTTCGAGATGTACGAGCGCATCACCGGCGAGAACCCCTACGCCGAGCCGATGCGCATCTACCCGGCCAGTCACTACACGATGGGTGGCCTATGGGTGGACTACGAACTGATGACCACCATCCCTGGCCTCTACGCCGCCGGTGAGGCCAACTTCTCCGACCACGGCGCCAACCGGCTGGGCGCCTCGGCGCTCATGCAGGGCCTGGCCGACGGCTACTTCGTGTTGCCGTACACCATCGGCAACTACCTGGCACCCATGCTGGGCAAGTCCATCCCCGGCGTAGACCACCCCGAGTTCAAGGCCGCCGAGCAGGCTGCCCACCGGCGCTTCCAAGGCTTCCTCGATATCGGTGGCACCCGGTCACCGGATCACTTCCACCGTGAGCTGGGCAAGATCATTTGGGACTACTGCGGTATGGAACGAACCGAGGAGGGCCTCAACAAGGCGCTCAGCGAACTGCCTGCACTGTACGAAGAGTTCAAGACCGACCTGCGGGTCACCGGCGATGGTGCCAGCGTCAACCAGACGCTGGAAAAGGCCGGCCGCGTGGAGGACTTCTTCGAGCTGGGCATGGTGATGTGCCGCGACGCATTGGAACGCCGCGAAAGCTGCGGGGCCCACTTCCGTGCGGAATACCAAGACGCAGAAGGTGAGGCCCAGCGCAACGACGAGGACTTCGCTCACGTCGCGGCATGGGAATACACCGGTGACCCGATGCAGTCGGTGCGCCACAAGGAAGAACTCGAGTTCGAGACCATTCACCTCGCCAAGCGGAGCTACAAGTGAGCAACCATCTGGAAAACCTCACCCTCAAGATCTGGCGCCAGGACGGCCCCGCCGACACTGGTCGTTTCGAGGGCTACCGCATCGACAGCATCAGCGACGAGGCATCGTTCCTGGAGATGCTCGACGTGCTCAACGAGAAGCTGATCGGCGAAGGCAAGGAAGCCATCACGTTCGACCACGACTGTCGTGAAGGCATCTGCGGCACCTGTTCACTGATGATCGATGGGCAAGCACATGGTCCGCAGCGCGGCACCGCCACCTGTCAGCTGCACATGCGCAAGTTCAACAGCGGCGACACCATCGTCGTCGAGCCGTTCCGCGCCACGGCGTTCCCGATCCTCAAGGACCTGATGGTCGACCGGGCACCGCTCGACCGCATCATCGAGGCCGGTGGCTTCATCACCGCCGCCACCGGCGGCGCACAAGACGCGAACATCATCCCGGTGCCCAAGCCGGTTGCCGACGGGGCGATGGACGCAGCCGAGTGCATCGGCTGCGGCGCCTGTGTCGCCGCCTGCCCCAATGGTGCCGCCAACCTCTTCACAGCTGCCAAGGTCAGCCACCTCAACCTGCTGCCGCAAGGCCAGGCCGAGCGCTGGAGCCGGGTCGAGGCAATGGTGGAAACCATGGACCAGTACTTCGGTTCGTGCACCAACCATGGCGAGTGCGAAGCCGCATGCCCGAAGGGCATCAGCATCGACTTCATTGCGCTGATGAACAAGGACTTCCGCCGGGCAAAGGTCAAGAACCGCAAACTGATCAGCCAGATCTGACGTGGTTCGCCGGGAAGCCTCGGCTAATTTCTACGTCATGCACGAAGTCCCTTTCACTTTCTTCCGCGGGTTCACCATGGGTGCGGCCGACGTCGTGCCAGGGGTCTCAGGTGGCACCGTGGCGCTGGTGTTCGGCATCTACCACCGGCTGATCGAAGCAATCCGCACCGGTTCGCGAGCGCTGGGTCGGCTACTGAAGTTCGATGTGTCCGGCGCGGTCGCGCTGCTGCGCGAGGTGGAGTGGAAGTTCCTGCTGCCGCTGCTCGCCGGCGTGCTCACCGCCGTCGCCGTGCTCTCAGGCATCGTCAAGCATCTGCTCGAGAACAACCCCGTCGAGATGGCCGGCCTGTTCCTCGGGCTGGTGGCCGGGTCGGTGGTGGTGGCCTGGCAGCTGCTCGATCGGCGCGACACGCTTCGGGTGATCGTGCTCCTCGCAGTCAGCGCGGCCACCTTCGTGCTGCTTGGTCTGCGCAAGGGCACGTCGGAAGAAAGCGTTGACCAGATCGACAACCCTGCGTTGTGGGCCTACTTCCTGTCTGGCGCGGTGGCCATCTGCGCCATGATCCTGCCTGGCATCAGCGGCTCGTTCATCCTGGTCACCCTCGGCATGTACGGGGCGGTGCTGGGCTCGGTGAACGATCGCGACCTGCTCGCCGTCGGCGCGGTGGCACTTGGCTGTGTGGTCGGTCTTGCGCTGTTCTCGCAGGTGCTGCACTGGGCGCTGAGCCGGCACTACTCCACCGTCATGGCAGTGCTCATCGGTCTGATGCTGGGTTCTCTGCGGGTGCTGTGGCCCTGGCCGGCCGGTGTCGACAGTACCGCCATCGAGGCGCCGTCCGCCCCCGTGACGCTGCCGGTGATCCTCGCCCTCGTCGGCTTCGTGGTGGTCGTGGCCGTCGACGTCGTGGGTAAGAAGTTTGAGCACCGCTCCACCACGGACGAGGCCGATGAACTGCGCTCGGTGTAGTCGTTCACCGTCCGGTCACCAACCGGTCGCCTAGGGGCGATAGGAAGTGGCCATGCGCATTCTGGTGACCAACGACGACGGTATCGACTCCATCGGATTGCACGTCCTGGCTCGAGCCATGCGCGCCCACGGCGAGGTGGTGATTGCTGCCCCTGACCGTGAGTACTCGGGCGCCGGAGCCGCAGTCGGCGCGCTGCATCTCATGCAGCCCGAGACCCGACGCGAGGATGTCGACGGCGTCGACGAGGCATGGTCGGTCACCGGTCCACCGGCTTTGTGTGTGATGTTCGCCACGCTTGGCCTGTTCGGCGAACCGTTCGACCTCGTCGTCGCCGGCATCAACCCCGGCGCCAACGTGGGCCGCAGCGTCTACCACTCCGGCACCGTCGGCGCCGCGCTCACGGCACGGTCGCGGGGTATCAGCGGTGTCGCAGTGAGCCAGTCTGTCACCGGCTTCGGTGTCGAGGGCCAGGGTTGGGACGAGATGCTCATCGGTCAGCAGTGGGACACAGCAGCGACCGTCGCCGACGTGGTGGTCGGCGGCCTCATCGCGCAGCTTCCAGCCGAACCGGTGGTTTTGAACCTCAACGTGCCCAACGTGGCGACAGACCAGATCGTTGGTTGGCGACGGACCGAAGTCGGGACGCTTCCGCAGCGCGCGATGGCGGTTGCCCGCATGGAACCGATGGTCGGCCATGAAGCGGCCTTCTCGGTGAAGATGACGTGGGGTGAAGCCGTTGAACTGCCGATCAGCACCGACGTTGGTGCAGTGGATGCCGGCGAGGTGTCGGTCACGTACATCACCCGCCTGGAGGCGCACCCGATTCCCGGTCCCACCGAGGCGGAAGCCCATCTCGACCGTTGGTTGCAGTTGCGCTGAGTTGCTCGGCTACGCCTGCGTGCCGAGGTCGTTGCGCCTGTGCACGGTGGACGTGTATCTGTTGGTGACCGTCGTTGCGGAATGCTCGAGTGTGAGATCCAGCCATAGCTCGCCAGCCACTTCCGGAACCACGAACTGGGCAGTTCCTACGCGTACGCAGCTGTCGGGCGGTACGTCGCCGCTCCATGACCATTCGTGGCTGCCGCCCGGCCAGCGCAGCGTGGCGGTGCACTGCACGTCTTCCAGCAGCGTGCGCAGGTCGCTGACCACGTGCACGTCGAGTGCGATGGCCTCTCCCGTGATCAGCGAATCGCTTAGGCGATCGGCGACGACGATGACCGGGTGACAGGCTTCGATGACCGCCTGGTAGGCCAGCTTCGGGCGTCGTTCGTGGTCGAGCACACCCCAGGAGACGGACGGTGACGGGTCGTTCAGACTCAGGAAACAGAAGCCGCCCGTCGGCCGATACTTCAGCCGGCGGAAGGTCTCGATCTGATGCCGTAGTAGTTCGGCCTGATACCGCTGCGTGGCTTCCCGCCATGAGTCGAACGTTGCGTACGACCCCGGCGGTACGTGTTGCTCGAAGGGGTCGATCTGTAGACCGTGGTGCTCGGCAAGGTGATGCCAATCGAGTGCGGGCCAGCGCTCGGGCTGCATGAACTCAGCGCTGTTCGGAACCGACTGCGCGCCGAACTCGCTGACGAAGCGCACCATGCGCGGAACGGCTGCGGCGAAGCCGTCGACGTGGGCGCCCTCACCGTGGAACCAACCGAAGAAGAGGTGGCTGTCGGTGCCGTCCAGTTGCGGAATGTGGGGAGCGACACCGCTGTGTGCAATGACGCTGCGCGTCTCGTCGGCGGCTTCGAATGCGCGCTTCACCCATCGATCGAGAATGGACTTGTTCCAAGTTGGCCGCTGTTGCTGCAGCACGTTGCGCACGATGGAGGAACCCAGTGCCTTGCCGCGAGCATCGTGGGCTGCGATTGGTTCGTTGTGTGCGCACCACACGGCGATGCTGGGGTGATGGCCCAGAAGGTCGACCGCCTCGCGAGCCTGGCGCACGGCTTCCTTGCGGATGGTACGGGCGTAGCCCCATTGCAGCGGGAAGTCCTGCCATACGAGCATGCCGAGTTCGTCGGCGGCGTCGTACACCTCGGGTCGCGCGATGTGCCCATTGACGCGCACGAGGTCGAGGCCAGCGTCGCGTGCCAGTTCCACATCACGACGCACTTCGGCCGGCGTTGCCTTCGCGAGTGCTGCGCAAGTTGGTGCGAGGTTGGCGCCTTTTACGAACAGCCGCTCGCCGTTGACCGAGAAGGTCCAGTCCTGCAGTGCGACTTCACGCAGGCCGGTGCGGACGCTGCGTTGGTCGCTGGCCTGGCCATCGACGAGCACCTCCACGTGTACTTGGGTGAGGTGCTGCTCGCCGAGGCTCCACGGCCACCACAGCTTCGGCTCCTTGACATCCAGCGTCCAGTCGACCTCGTTGAGACCCTTGGCAAGCGACTGTGTGTGCTCAGCGAGCACCAGCCCGTCAACCGAAGTGCGCACCAGCACGATCTGCGAACGGTCGGCGTCGAGTCGCGCGTGTAGCCGCAGGTGGGCCCGCGCATCGTTGGCGTCACGGCACAGGACCCGCAAGCGATCCAGTCGCACGACTCCGGTGTCGTCGATGCGAACCGGCCGCCACAGGCCACCAGGGTTCCACGACGGGTCGATGGAATCCGAGTGCTGCAGTACGCCGGTGATATTGCGTTTCGACGCGCGTTGACGCTGTGGCGAGCACGACAGCTCGATTGCCAGCACGTGGTCGGTGGACAGTCGCGAGAGGTCGGTGATGTCGAAACTGTGGGGGAAGAAGTAGCCCTCAGGGTCTCCGAGGTAGGCGCCGTCCAGCCACACATCGGCTTGATAGAAGGTGCCATCCAACGTGACGAAACGGCGCCGGCCGGGTGTCGGCGCATCGAGGTGAAATCGGTGGCGGTAGATCAGCGGACCATCGCTGTCGGCGAAGGCTGGGTTCGAGCGCCAGTGACCTGGAACGTCGATGGTTGACCACGCGGTGTCGTCGTATTCGAGGCTGACGCCCTCACGTCGCACCTCATCATCGGCGATGCACGCCCGCCAGGTTCCCGACAGCTCCACGCGTGGGATCGTAACGGCAATTAGGCGCTGGCTCGCCTCCGCATGTCGCCACGACCGCGGGTATGGTCGCCGTATGTCCAACCGCGCAACGACTCTCGGTGAACTGAAGACTTCGGGCTGGCAGTCCGTGCCGGTGAAGGAGGAGATCCGTCGCAACGCGGTCACCCGAATTTCAGCCGGCCAGCCTCTGTTCGAAGGCGTCCTGGGCTACGAGCACACGGTAATGCCGCAGCTGGAGAACGCACTGCTAGCGGGCCACGACATCATCTTCCTGGGCGAGCGCGGGCAGGCCAAGACTCGCATGATTCGTTCGCTCACCGGCCTGCTCGACGAGTGGATGCCCATCGTCGCCGGCAGTGAGATCAATGACGACCCGTTCAACCCGGTCAGCAAGCACGCTCGCGATCTGGTCGCCGAACTGGGCGACGCCACCCCGCTGACGTGGGTGCATCGCGACGATCGTTTCGGAGAGAAGCTCGCCACCCCGGACACGTCGATTTCCGACTTGATCGGTGAGGTCGACCCCATCAAGGTGGCCGAGGGTCGCTACCTCAGCGACGAGCTGACGTTGCACTACGGCCTGGTGCCGCGGACCAACCGTGGCATATTCGCGATCAACGAGATTCCCGACCTTGCCGAGCGCATTCAGGTCGGCCTGCTCAACGTCTTGGAAGAGCGCGACGTGCAGATCCGCGGCTACAAGATTCGTCTGCCGCTCGATGTGCTGTTGGTCGCTTCGGCCAACCCGGAGGACTACACCAACCGCGGCCGCATCATCACCCCGCTGAAGGACCGTTTCGGCAGCCAGATCCGCACGCACTACCCGCTCGACGCCGAGACAGAGATGACCATCATGCGCCAGGAGGCGCGGCCGGCAACGGTGGGCGACGTCACTGTCACCGTGCCTGCCTACCTCGAGCGGGTCGTCGCCACGTTCAGCCAGTTGGCTCGCAGCAGCAATCAGGTCAACCAGCGCAGTGGCGTCAGCGTTCGTCTCTCGGTCAGCAACGTCGAAGTGTTGGGAGCAAACGCACTTCGTCGTGGCCTCCGTGCCGGCGAGAATTTCGTCGTCCCGCGCGTCAGCGACCTCGGCGCACTGGCCGCCAGCACCAGCGGCAAGGTGGAGATCGAATCGTTGGAGGAGGGGCGTGAAGGCGTCATCCTCGAGAATCTCATCAAGGCTTCGGTACTCACCGTCTTCAAGGAGCTGGTGTCGCTCGACCAAGTGCGCGATGTCGTCGCAGCCTTCGAGGAAGGCGTTGTTGCGCACACGGGCGAAGACATTCCGTCCACTGACCTCGCCGCCCTGCTGGGCGAAGTGCCTGCGATGCAGGCCGCCGTGCTGTTGCTCACCGGTGGTGACGAGACGCCAGCTGCGGTGGCCGCCGCCGTCGAGTTCGTGCTCGAGGGTTTGCACCTGTCGAAGCGACTTAACAAGGACGGTGCCGCGGGCGGCTCCGGCGCCACCTACCGAGGCCGCGGCTGACCTCGACCTCAGCGCGATCAACCGTCGAGGAAGGCTTGGCCGCTGTCTTTGAGTTCGCGACGCTCGGTGGCGATACCGGGGCGTTCG
>JBBQMG010000011.1:0-48752 GCA_038328705.1 Acidimicrobiales bacterium
TTCGGAGAACCGTCGGAAGCTACCCAGCTGTTCGGGGATGGTCACCGCGAACAACGCCTCGCGCTCCTCGGAACGCTCGGCCACGAACCGGAGGCGGTCGAAGTTCATGTTGGCGCCGCAGGTGATCGCAACCAGCGAGCGGCCGGTCCAGGCGTGGTCTTCGGCGTATTGCTTCAGCCCCGCAAGCCCCAGCGCGCCGGCCGGCTCGAGGATGCTGCGGGTGTCCTGGAAGACATCCTTGATGGCGGCACACACCGCGTCGGTATCGACCACTACGAAGTCGTCAACATGCTCACTAACGATGCGGAATGTCTCTTCGCCGACCAGCTTGACAGCCGTGCCATCGCAGAACAGCCCGACGTCGCCGAGCTGCACACGGTGCCCGGCTGCGAGTGATTGCATCATCGCGTCGGAGTCGTCGATCTGCACGCCGATCACCTTGATGTCCGGGCGAACGGCTTTGATGTAGGCGGCGATGCCGGAGATCAACCCACCGCCGCCGACGGCGACGAACACGGCGTCGAGATCGTTCGGGTGTTGGCGCAGAATCTCCATTGCAATCGTTCCCTGGCCGGCGATCACGTCTGGATCGTCGAACGGATGCACGAAGGTGAGCCCGCGCTCGCTCCGCAACTGTGCAGCGTGCCTGTATGCATCCGAGTAGCTGTCGCCGAACAGGACGACCTCAGCGCCGAGCGTG
This sequence comes from Acidimicrobiales bacterium, assembly GCA_038328705.1. Lineage (GTDB taxonomy): Bacteria > Actinomycetota > Acidimicrobiia > Acidimicrobiales > Ilumatobacteraceae > UBA668. Next base: position 701 of record JBBQMG010000011.1, read on the forward strand.
CGCACCGCATCGACCTTCACCTTCGGCGTGGTCACCGGCATGACCACGGTCGCCGCGCAACCGAGCTTGGCAGCGCTCATCGCAACGCCCTGCGCGTGGTTGCCGGCCGATGCGCAGATGACGCCACAGGCGCGCTGGTCAACCGTCAGGTTGACCATCTTGTTGTAGGCGCCGCGCAACTTGAAACTGAATACGGGCTGCTCGTCCTCTCGCTTGAGGAGCACCGTGTTGCCGATTCTCGCCGAGAGGCCCGGTGCAACATCGAGCGCCGTCTCGACAGCGACGTCGTACACCCGAGCCGTGAGGATCTTCTGCAAGTAGTCGCCAAGTGTCAGGTTGAGGTGATCAGGCTGATCGAAAGGCACCCCTCAGCCTAAGGTCGATCAGCCCTTGGCTAGCTGCGGGTGATGAGGCCGAGAGTGGTGCCGTCGGCATCCGTGAGGGTGGCGATTCGAGTGCCGCCGCCCACATTCTTTGGCTCGCCCACGACAGATGCGCCGGCCGCCTGGAGTTCGGCGAGGGCTGAGTCGATGTCGGTCACCTCGATGTACGCGACCATCGGGGCGGTGGAGCCGTCGTGCGGAGTGAGACCGAACTCGACCCCACCCACGTTGAAGCCGACGTAGTACGGCGAGTCGGTGTGCGGTTGGGTGCCGAGCAAGGCTGTGTGGATTGCCTTGGCGGCTGCGAGGTCACGGACGGAGTAGACGATTGAATTCAGTGTGTTCATACCAACACGACGTACGCCGCCTCGCGAATGTGACACGGGTGTCGCTGTCACAATCCGCGTGCTGAGTACGTCACTAGCTTGTGAGCATCATCGACGTGAACGACTTCGAGACGCAACGCCCGCGACTCACTGCAATCGCGGCCCGCATTCTTGGGTCCACTGCAGAGGCCGACGACGTGATGCAGGAGGCGTGGCTGCGCGCGGCACGCACTGGCACCGACGAGATCGACAGCCTGCCGGGCTGGTTGACCCGCGTCGTCACGAGGTTGTGTCTCGATCAACTCCGCAAGCGTCGACCCCGCGCCGAAGCGGAAGCGAAGGCGTTCATCGAAGATGGTCCTGCGCAGCCGGAAACCGACACGCTGCTCGCCGAGCAGGTGAGCGGCGCGATGCAGGTCGTCCTCGACACGCTGGCACCGTCGGAGCGGGCCGCGTTCGTTCTACATGATGTGTTCGGCTATTCATTCGACGAGATCAGCGCGATTCTCGGTCGTTCCAGCACAGCAGTCCGACAGATCGCCAGCCGGGCCCGCCGCAAGGTGCAGGGCACACGCGAATCTGCCGGAGAACGAGCTGCACGCGCCGAGAGCCGACAAGTGATCGATGCGTTCCTTGCGGCCGCTCGTGGAGGCGAGCTGGCGACGATGTTGACGCTGTTGGATCCCGACGCGGTGATGCGTGCGGACCTGGTCGGCCAGCGGATGGGTACCGACCCGGTCTACAGCGGAGCGGCCGCGGTGGCCAACCGCCTCAACGGTGCGAAGGGCGCTGCGCCGGTCACCATCGACGGCGAGCGCGGCGCCGCCTGGATCATGGCCGGCGAGGTGAAGGTAGCGTTCGTCTTCCACGTCGAAGTCGGTCTGGTCCGCGAGGTCGAGCTGATCGCTGACCCAGAAGTGCTGGCGACACTGGACGTGAGGCGAACCCGCAGCAAAGGCCGCAGTTGAGCTCCGTGGGCTTGTCGACGGGGTGTTATCGCCTACGGTTGCCCGATGATTCCTCTGTTACCTGACGCCGGCTGCGACGTCGACGATGTCCTTGCTGAACTGAACGCCAAACGGGGCGCCGACGTGGACTGGGCGTCCGGTCGAACCTTTGGCATGGTCTACGACGGAGGCCCCTCGGTGCATGAGGTGGCAGAGCGCACCGCGAAGGCGTTCCTTCACGAGAACGCACTGAACACCAAAGCGTTCCCGTCCCTCGGATCGATCCAGTCGGAGGTCGTCCGCTGGACGGCCGGGCTGCTTCACGGACCAGCGAGCGTCTCGGGCTTCCTCACCAGCGGTGGCACCGAGTCGATCCTCTGCGCGGTCCTGGCGGCCCGCGAGCGCGCACGAACGGAACGTGGCATCACCTCGCCGGAGATGGTGGTCGCCGAGAGCGCACATGCCGCGTTCCACAAGGCCGGCCATCTGTTCGGTATCACGGTCCGCACGACGCGTGTTCGGCCTGATTGGACTGCCGATGTGGATGCGATGGCGGCAGCGGTCAACGACAACACGGTGCTGATCGTCGGATCGGCCCCGCAGTACCCGCAGGGCGTGGTGGATCCGATCCCGGCAATCGCTGCACTCGCCACCGAAGCGGGCGCCAACTGCCACGTGGATGCGTGCATGGGCGGCTTCGTCCTACCCTTCGCCGAGCTGATCGGAAGACCGGTTCCGCCGTGGGACTTCCGCGTGGACGGGGTGACCTCGATCTCCGCGGACATCCACAAGCTCGGATACGCGCCCAAGGGTGTGTCGGTGGTGCTCTACGCGTCGTCAGCATTGCTTGCGTACCAGACGTTCGTGTTCGACAGCTGGCTCGGTGGCTTCTATGCCTCACCCAACATTCAAGGCACTCGCCCGGGCGCCCCGATGGCCATGGCGTGGGCGGTGATGCGACACCTCGGCGTCGACGGCTACAAGGAGCTCACCGCCACCACCCTCGATGCTGCCGACCGGCTTCGGGCGGCAATCGGTGACATCGACGGCATTCGTGTACTCGGCGACGGGGCTTACCACCTCGTCGCGATGGCGGGCGACGCCGAGTCGGCGGGCGGTCCCGTCGACGTGTTCGCGTTGGGCGACGCGTTGCAGAGACGTGGCTGGTTCCACGACCGGCAAACGCCGCCCGACTCGCTGCACTCCACCGTGTCGAACGGCAACGCAGCCGTACTCGACGACTATCTCCGAGCGCTGCGCGACTCGGTCGACGAAGTGCGCGGCACCGTGGCGACCGACCGGGCCACGAACTACGCGACGCTCGAGTGACCAGCATGAACCCCGACCTTGCGAAGGCACAGGCGTGGGCCGCGATCGACCACATCGAGTCCGAGCTGATCGAGATCAGTCACGCCATCCACGCACGACCAGAACTCTGCTACGAGGAGCACTTTGCTGCCCGCACGCTGTCGGGTGCGCTGCAGCGGCACGGTCTCGAGGTCGAGGCGCCGGCATTCGAGATGCCCACCGCCTTCGCCGGCCGCTGCGGAAGTGCTGGTCCGCACGTGATCATCTGCTGCGAGTACGACGCGCTGCCAGGCATCGGCCACGGGTGCGGCCACAACATAATCGGCACCGCCGGCATCGGTGCCGGCATCGCGTTGGCCCCGCTCGCCGAACACCTCGGTGGTCGTCTCACCGCGCTCGGCACACCAGCCGAAGAGGGCGGTGGCGGCAAGTTGCGCCTCATCGAACGAGGGGCCTTCGCCGACGCCGACGCCGCGATGATGGTGCACCCCGAGCCCGCCAACGTCGAGATCGTGCCGTACCTCGCGAACGAGACGCTGATCATCACCATGCATGGCCGCGCAGCGCATGCCTCATCGTCCGCACGCGCCGGCATCAATGCCCTCGACGCGCTGGTGCTCGGCTATCAGGGCGCAAACGTCCTGCGCGCCAACCTGGGCCGAGACGAACGGGTTTTCGGAATCATCACCAACGGTGGCGCCGCCGACAACATCGTTCCTGCCGAAGCGACCGCCCGCTACCGGATCAGAGCTCGCAGCAGCGATCGGCTCGACAGTTTGCGAGCGAGACTGACCGAGTGTTTCCAGGGCGCCGCCCGCCAGCTGGGCGCCAGCTGCACCATCGAGTCACTCGGCGGCTACCGCGACCTGCGGGCCAACCGAGCACTCGCGGCCGCCTTTCGGGTCAACGGCGAGGCACTCGGCCGACACTTCCTCGACCCTGCCACGATCGCGATCGAAGTCGCCGGGTCCACCGACATGGGTAACGTCAGCTACGAGATCCCGGTCATCCACCCTGTGCTCGATGTCGGTACTCGCTGCGCAGGACATACGATCGAGATGACCGCAGCGTCGGTCAGCCCCAACGGCGATCGCTGCCTGCTCGACGCCGCCAAAGCCATGGCTGCCACCGTCATCGATTTCTGGACTCAACCCGAACTGCGCGATCGAGTGTCCGCCGAGTTCTCCACCTCCACCGGCCACCGCCCGTCCGACAGTTGGTTTCGTTCCTAGGGTCTTCGTTCCTATCGAAGAGATCACTCGCGCTGAATCGGATCGAGAACGGCGGGCTCCCACGCGCGCAGACGGCGCAGCAGGCTGCGCTTCTTGTCATGGTGGCCGCGCATTCGCGTCAGGATCGAATCGAGCATGCCGACCGCATCGGTGATGAACGGTCCCTTGTTCAACATGACGCATTCAGCACGCGCCGACATCGCGGCGTCGGTGATCTCGGCGCGCGAGGGATGCCCGGTGCGCGCAAGCGTGTCGAGCACCTGTGTCGCCCAGATGACGGGCACATGCGCCGCCTCGCACACCCACATGATCTCCTCTTGCACTTCGGACAGACGCTCGAAGCCGATCTCAACTGCCAGATCCCCGCGAGCGATCATGACACCGACCTGAGCGCTGCGCATCGCCTGCAACAACAACTCGGGCAGGTTCTCGAACGCTGCCGTGTTCTCGATCTTCAACACGATGCCGAGCTCGATCGCACCGAGGCGACGTAGCTCGTCCTGCAACTGGGCGACGTCTTCGGGCCGACGAACGAAAGAGAGGCTGACCATGTCGGCGTAGCCGGCGACGAACACGAGATCCTCCAGGTCTTTCGCAGTCAGCGCCTCCAGCTCGAGATCCGTGTCTGGCAGGTTGATCCCCTTTCCGGCCCGAAGGTTCGCACCTCCCGGTCGGACGTCGGTCACCCTCATCGCGATCTCATCGTTCGTGACGGACTCGATGATTCCCCCGATCTTGCCATCGTCGAGCATCACCCGTTCGCCCGGCCGCGCCCGCTGAAACGCCTCGGGAAGGCTGCAACCAATGAAGTGATCGGTGCCTGCTCTCGTCACAAGCGCCGGCGCCAACGATCGAGTCAAGTTGATCCGATCACCCAGTTCGACACGATGGGCCAGCTCGATCTGAGCCAGCTCACCGACGGTCACAGTGTCGTGCTGCTGACCCTGGCACGTCAGCTCGAGACCTGTCATCGCATACGTCGTGGCCTTCACCGCCGCGATGCACATCCCATCGGCGACTTCGACCACCGTCCAGGTTCGATGCGCACCTCGACTGTCCTGCAGTCTGATCCGATCACCGACGCGACGACGGCGTACCCATTCGGCATCGCTGACGGGAATGTCGATGATCGACTCAGTGTCGACCTCCTCCGCCCGCTGGGTCACGGCCAAAGGTCCCATCAGTCGCACACGAGCAGTGGCGACGACCCGACCGCGTTCATCGCGCAGCGGTCTCACCTTCACGACGCGCGGGCCGGGCAGCAACGGGCCGGTGCGCAACTTCGGGCCGGCGAGGTCCATCGCCACCTTGCATGGCCGACCGTCAGCGGTGACCCCGGACCGGATGAATTCGACCATCCTTCCCCAAGCTCCGCTGTCGTCGTGGGCGCAATTGACTCGCGCAGCATCCATTCCCCGACCGATCAATCCATCGACGAGGCGCTGGTCGTCAGCAGCCGCGCTCGGCATCGTCACCATGATGCGCGTCTGACGGCGGCTCGGGGGCGACCCCAAGAGCATGTCCGCGTTACGAGTGAGCAGTCCCCGACCCTCCTGGAGGCCAACAAGGGCACCGGGTTGCGGTGGGACCTGACCCGTGAGATCGGCAAGCACGGCGAGCACACCGTCGATGGACGCGAGCACATGCGATTCCGACCGGCCGAGCGACGAGAGCCCGAGCAACGACAGCCTTGTCTGTAGCGCACGCATGTCGTGGCGGCGCAGCTCGCGATAGTGGACGAGGTTCACCGCGGATCGTCGGTGCAATGGATGCGCTGCCGAGATGTCCGCGACATACGCTGCTTCGGCAGCCAACATGCAGTCGCGCAACACCCCCAGCTCGGAGGCAACACTTCCAAGCTCACGAACATCGGTCACAACACGACCTTACGAGCACACCATGAACAGCACATGAACGGCATCCCTGGGTCCTGGCACGCCGAGGGGCGGCCTCCTGACGGTGTGTCGGGAGACCGCCACTGCGGAGCAATCGTCAAGTGAACGTCTTGGGTGAACGACTTGACTGAACGTGGTTACAGGATCCGTTGCCCATGTTTGGCGGCGTGTACGAGGCGTAGTAGCCCGCCACGTCGACAATCACGTGTCGAGCCGGTTTGGTCGCCACCGAAGGCTTTGATCGTGCAGTCGGCAGCGATAGCGACGGTGGCACCGTTGGCAACGTCCATCACCCCGTGGAAGTTGATCGACGACACCGCGAACGTCGCAGCATCGCCGGGGGTGACCGACACGTAGTTGGGTCCGGTCGCACCGGTGATGGTGATCTTGTAGGCGATCGCAGTCGCGCCCACCGGCACCAGGTTGTGACGATAACCAATCACGCGGGGTCGAAAGCGATACTCAGCCCGACACTGCCGGGCACACCATGAACACGCCATGCGCGGCGATGGCGACGGTCACCGCTTGGAGGCGTCGGCGGTCCGTGACATGCCCGACTTCGCAGTCTTCAGCGTGTTCTGCGCCGACTTCTTGGCAGTTCGGCCCGTGGTCGTGCTCGCCTTCTTGGCTGCCGTCGCCGCTTCACCAGCTGCCTTCTTCGTCGTGGTGACGGTGGCCGTCGCTCCACTGGACACTGCCTTGGCTGTGGAGTCGATGCCGGTCTTCACACTCTTTGCCGTGGACGCCACAGCGCTACCAGCCGTTTCGACCGTGGAGCGTGTGGCCTTGGCGGATTTGCGGGCAACCGAGGACCCGGTCGCCGACGGAGTCGGTTGCGTCGAACCTGTGATTCGGGAGACGACATCACGGGCGACAGCGACGCCTCCCTGAGCGATCCCGCTCAGGTTGTCGCCGACCCGATCGACGACGCCAACGATCGCGTTGATGGGCGAGTTCGCCGGCATGGCATCCGGGGAGCGAGGGTGCGGGTGCGTCGGCGCGGTCTTCTTCGCCTTGGCCAGCGCCTCGCCGATTTCAACCAGGTCCTTGCGGCCCATGGCGGCACGAACCATGGGGAAGAAGTCGTTCTGTTCCTCCTCCACGTGGTGGCGCACGTTCTCGATCAGGACCGTGACCTTTGCGTCGAAACGCTCGTCGTGTGGGTCGAGACCGTCGAGCTCCGAGAGCACCCACTTCACGATGTGGTGCTCTTCCAAGCTCTCCAATGCGATGGCCTCGGTCTTGGGAACTCTCGACCGCGCCATCGGGTAGAAAACTTGCTCCTCGATCGCGGTGTGCACGGAGAGTTCCTCGATGATCCGATCGACGATCTCACGCTTGGCGACGTACGCCTTGTCGCCGGCCTTCTCGAATCGCTTGAACAAGCTCTCGACAGCCTTGTGATCACTTCGCAGCAGTGTTATTGCATCCATGTTCGAGTGGGTACCCGCAACGCGGTCGCGCTAAACAGCACATCCTTCGCTCGCGAGTGTTTCGGTCGAGCCGAGGGCGGGTAGTGGGCGTCAGCGGCGGCAGCCGCCGGCTTGTTCCGACATTCGGACGGGCAGTAACCCAAAGGAGGACGCGATGTCGTCAGACGAGTCAGTCACACAGGATCTCATCAAGACGTTGGAGAACGGCGACGAAGGCTTCCAGCGTGCCGCCGAGAAGCTTGCGAGCTCGAACGAACCAGAGTTAGCAGCAGAGTTCACAAAATTCGGCGCACAACGGAGACAGTTCGCAACCGAACTCCAGCAACTCGCTGCCGACTACGGCGACCAGGTCGACAAGCGCACCACCGTGCCCGGCGCTCTCCATCGTGGATGGATGGCTGTGAAGGACATGCTCGCCGGTTCCGATGCCGACGGCGTGCTCGACGCCGCTGCCCAGGGCGAAGACCACGCGGTCGAAGAATACGAATCTGCGATGAAGGCGGACATCTCGGACGGTTTACGGTCCGTCATCACTCGCCAATTCGCCGAAGTGAAAGCTGCCCGAGATCGCGTCGTCAGTGCCCGTGACAGCGCGAACGCAAAACACAGCTGAGCAGCCCGGGGATCGTCACCGTCAGGTGCGCGATCGTCGTCGCGAGTACGAGTCGTCAGCGCGTGACGGCCGCCGGATCGCGCTGCCGCGAACTGTCACTCATTCGAACGAATGGAACGACCGCCGGTGGACGAGCCGCACGCTTCACGACGTGGGCGATTTCGTAGGTACTGCGGGCATGGGTATTCTCGCTGCGGTCTCGACGGCAGGCTGGGGCATCCTCGGGACGGTGTTTGGGTTCCCCGAGTGGTGGAAGACAGTGCTCTACAGCGTGACTGGGGCAGTGACCTTCGTGATGGTGTTCGTCATCCAACACACCCAGGCCCGCCAGGTCTCTTCCATGCAGCGCAAGCTCGATGAGCTTCTCCGATCGTCGAGCGGGGCGGACTACCGCCTCATCGCCGTCGAGGAGGCGTCGGACGCAGAACTGCTCGCGCTCGCGGATGTGAACGTGGAGGATCGACGGCAGGCGAGCAACCTCTCCGAGCTTTCCCGGCGCAATCCGACCGATTCGGTGTGAGCACCCGAATAGTCATCGCCTTCGTTCGGAGAGCTCGCGAGGAGGGGCTACCGTGGCCCTTGTGAGCGCTGACGAGCCGTCGACCCTCGTAGTCCATTCCGAGGCCGGCATCGGCATCCCCGAACGTGCTGTTCTCGACGCGCTGCCACGCGCAGTCGTGGTGACGAACCCGGCTGGTCAGATCACGATGTGGAACGGCATGGCCGAGCAGATGTACGGCTGGTCGGAGCATGAGGTGGTTGGTCGCTCGCTCCTGGAGGTCCTGGCGCCGCCCGACGATCTCGACAAGAGCAGGGCTGACCTGGCCACGGTCGCGTCGGGACACTCGTTGTCCGGCGATCGCGTCGTCGTGCGGCGAGATGGCACGTCCGTCCGCATCGTCACGGTGACGAAGCCAATCCTGGATCCGGCGGGTGAGATCGTCGGGATCGTCGGTGTGTCCGAAGACGTCGGCGACCTTCGTCTGGTCGAGCGGCTCGCACAGGATCTTTCCGAGCATCTCGGGTTGGCGTTGCGGGCTGGTGGGTTGGGCACATGGCGATGGGAGGCCGTCAGTGGAGTACTCGTGTGGGACGAACGGATGGAGGCCTTGTTCGGGTTGTCGCCCGGCGGTTTCGATGGCACGTTCGAGACCTATGTGTCGTTGATGCATCCGGATGATCGCCAGACGGTGCTGAACGTCATCGAAGATGCAATGGCCACTCGGTCGGGATATCGGGTGGCGCATCGCGTCGTCTGGCCAAACGGTTCGATCCGTTGGATCGAAGGTCTGGGCGGAGTCAGCGTTGACGAACACGGCACTGCAACAGGGACCATGGGTTGCGCAGGGGACGTCACCGAGCGGGCAATGCAGGACCTCGAACGAGAGCGCCTCACAGCGATGGCTGAGGGGGCAGCTGAACAGGAACGTCTCCACCGGGAACGCCTCGAGTTCCTCGGCGCCATCAACGACGCCCTCAATACCGCGTCCGACGTCCACGATGTCATGGTGCAAGTGGCGAAGGCCTCCGTGCCACGACTCGGCGACTGGTGTGCCATCTACGTGCTGCCCAGCAAGGATGCCACGGTCCCCGACGTGGAGATCGCCCATGTCAACCCGGAAATGGTCGCCTACGCACACGAACTGCAGCGACGACACCCATACGACCCTGATGCACCGAGGGGTGTTCCTCAGGTGATCCGCACATCGGCGACCGAGTTCTACCCGGACATCACCGAGGACATCATCACTGAACTGCGAGTCACCGACGATGTGCGCAAGGTCATCGCCCATCTCGCGTTGCGTTCTTCCATCGCGGTACCGCTCCTCAAACGCGGTCGAGTCCTCGGCGCCATGCAGTTCGTCATGTCGAGCTCGTCACGCCACTACACCGAGGATGACGTCGTGCTCGCACACACCGTTGCCGGCCGTGTCGCATCCAGCCTCGAAAATCACCGGCTGAACGACGAAACACGGATCATTGCGCACACCCTCCAACGCAGTCTGCTCCCAGCCTCGCTTCCGGAGGTTCCAGGTTTCGAGTTCGCTGTCCGATACTGGCCCGCAGGCGAAGCCACCGAGGTGGGGGGCGACTTCTACGACCTGTTCGCGCTCGACGCGAAGGATCGGTGGGCGCTGGTGATCGGTGATGTCTGCGGCAGCGGCCCAACGGCCGCAGCGCTCACGGGTTTGGCGCGCCACTCGATCCGTGAGAGTGCCTGGCACGGGGATTCACCGGTCGAGGTGCTCACCTCCTTGAACCGCGCAGTGCGTCGATCGGAGACCGACTCGTTCCTCACTGCCGCCTTTGCAGTACTGGATGCATCCGGCACAAAGCCCGAGCTGACCATCGCCTGTGGAGGGCATCCCTTGCCTGTCCTCGCCACCGGTCAGGGCGCAACGCCCATCGGCGCCCCAGGGACGCTCCTGGGCGTCATCGACGACGTCCGCTTCGATCCGGTGGTGACACAGCTCGCTGCCGGAGATGCGGTCGTGTTCTACACGGACGGAGCGACGGACCTGCGACCGCCCCACGCCCTCACCGAGCAGCAATTCGCCGACGTCATCGAGCGCGCCGCGGCCTATGGCGCGACGGCCGAGATGATCGCCGACCGAATTCATGAGGCGCTCGAATCGATTCTGCCGTTCGACCAGAGAGATGATGACCTGGCGCTGCTCGTGCTGCGAGTGACCGATGGAATGAACGTCGTATGAGAAGCTCAGCAGCCCGTGGAAGTCTCGAAGGGCGAAAGTCAGTCGGCGGGATCGACCCGCTCACGGTCGAACGTCGCCCACACGGTCTTGCCGTGCTGGCGCGGGGTCGTGCCCCAATCGTCTGCGAGGTCGTCGACGATGTGCAACCCACGACCGCCGTGTTCGTCGGCCTCCGCCTGGGTGCTCGGCGGCGCGATGTCGAAATCGGTGACCTTCAACACGAATGGGTCGTCGCACCAGGCCTCCATCACACCGCCGGCATCCGTGTGTTGGACGACATTGGTGACGAGCTCGCTCGCCACGAGTGTGACGTCGTCTGCGATCGCGCCATCGTTGGGGAACAGCCGACGGAGCGCGTCACGCGCAGCCCTGGGCGCGTCCGGGTCCTTCCCGAACTCATGGCTCACATCCGGATCGTGGCGGCCATCATGTTTGCTCATGCGTCCCCTCTATCCGTGTGGGCCTGCTCTTAACCCAAATGCGGGCAGCTTGGCCCTGTCAGGCAACCACGCCGCAGCTGACGGCGAGCCCAACCGTTGTAGCAGCGGCGACCAGCGATGCCCCCCAGGCCAATCGTTCACGCTCGGTGAGCGCGAAGGCGACTACGCCGGCGAGGCACACGCCGGTACCGAGGAGCAGGACGGCGCCAACCGCGCCGAGGGCCGGGGCAGTGACCGCGACAACCGCTGTCGATGCGCCGAGCAGGCCCGAACCGATGACGAGTGACGGGAGCGGACCCATCCGCTGCGGAAGGCCGCGCACCCTCGTCTGCTCGTCGGCATCCACGTCGGGCAGCGTGTTGATGAAATGGGCCCCGACCCCCAGCAATGCGGCGGCGGCGGTGATGGGTGCGGGGGCCAGCGAGCCTCCGACCGAGCCAAGGGAAACGAACGACGGCAGCGCCCCGAACGCGATCGCATACGGCACGGGACTGAGCACCGAGAACTTGAACCACCGGTTGTATGACATCGCAGCTGCAACAGCGCCGAGGTGCGCGAGTGCGGCGCTGCGCCCCGACAGCAGCGAGAGCGGGACGCACGCGGCGCCAGCGACGAGGGCGCCGAGGCCCACCGCTCGCGACGAAATCGCACCGGCAACGATCGGTTTGTCGGCCCGGCCGGCCTCGCGGTCGCGGTCGCGATCGATGTAGTCGTTGGACAGCCCTACTGCAGCCTGGCCGGCCAACACTGCGGCGCCGACCGCGAGCAATCCTCTTCGATCGCGACCCGACCGACATGCAAGCGCGCCCGTGAACGCCGTGACGGCAAGTGCCGGCCCAGCGTGACATGCACGAGCGAAAGCGACTGCTGATCGCAGATCGGGCGCCCGACGAGGGCAGAGACGGGGTTCGGGTTCTGGAGTCGGCATCACATGTGGTCTACCCATCGCGATCGAACGGTAGCCACTCGTGCTGTTCACATCTCAGTCTGGGCGACCATCGGGTACAGCAGGGCGATGTGTCGAGGTTGCAGGACCGCCGCACCTGTCATTCGCCGATGGCGGGGTCACGTTGGCCAGCAATCGGGACCGGGGCGTCTGCGCCGCCTTCCACGAACCCGCCGCCGCCGCCGCGCTGCTTCCGTTCGGTCTGCTCGCCCACCACAGTCTGACGTTCACCGTCGACCAGCCAGAGAAGTTCGTCGCCCGGCTCGGAGTCGGCATGTCGCTCGCACACAGCTCATGCGCGAGGCCGATTCACGGCCAACACCTTGAGGATCTGTCGTACAAAGCGACCCGTCGGGTGGGTAAGCGACCAGACCCGGCCGCCCCGACCGTGGTGTCGTCAGTCGGACTCGACGCGTGTCGATGTACGCGCCATGCGCGGCATCAGAAGACTGACGAGCACGATGACGGCTCCGGTGATCACCGCCAGCCAGGCCAAGCCGGACTGCAGCGCCAGTGAACGCCTGAATGAATCGGTCTGCACAGCGCCGACGAAGCCGCCGACACCGAGCGCCAGCCCGAAGAACGTCGCGGCCGATCGTGATCGGGCAGCCGCGCTGATCAGCAGACCAAGGCCGATTCCGATTTCGATCAGGCCGAGTGTGGTCGTGTGCGTGAAACCGATGACGTCGACGACGGGTTCCTCCATTGCACCGTCGAAGCCGCCTCGAGTGATCGCGAGCAGGCCGATGATGGTCAGGGCGACGCCGGCGATACCGACGATGACAGAGTCGAACGCGAAGCGGCGACCGGTCGAGGTCGCGACCCTCTGATGGACGGCAGGCTGATGGACGCCTGGCTCGGTCATCACAATTCGTTGCACCGGCACAACTGCGGGTGGTTCCACAGCGATGTATCTGCCGTCACCGTCGACGACGGTCGGCGACTGGTTGAGCGTTGAGGGGTTGGGGTCAGGTTGAAGAGACATGGGGTTCCTACAGCGCGTTCCGATGGCCGCGGTCGCTGACTGCGCGGTAAACGAGGAGCGCAACCACGGCGCCGATGATCGAACCGATGATCCCAGAGGCCTGAAATGCACCGTCATTGGCGTCGTTGTGTGTCAGCACATAGCCAAGGAAACCGCCGATGAAAGACCCGACGATCCCGAGAAGGATTGTCCCAGGTATCGACAAGGCATCGCGCCCAGGCACGAGAGCACGCGCGATGAACCCTGCAACCAACCCAATCACCAATAGATACAGAATGAAACCAATCATCGTCATTGCTCCTTCTTGATGAGGAAGACGCCTCTGGCGCCACCTGCGGTGCGACCTGAATACCCATCAGGACGACTCGACAAACATGATCTGCGAAGATTCCCTCCCGTGCCCCATGACTCGGACGCGAACTTTTCCGGATCGCCAACGCAGCGAGCGAGAGTCGATGGTCGGGGTTTCATGAGTGGGTGTGCCAATCCCGCGATGCGATCAATCATCGCCTTCAGTGCCATCCGAAATGACTGTCGTTGCGTCGCCGCCGAAGGCCAAGCTGGAGGCACTGTCGTCAGTTCACCAGTCCGGCGGGTTTAGACGGCCGCCGCTCGGGGTAGCGACCGCCTGTGCGAAGCCATCTACGCCAGAACAGTCTCGGCATCACCATCGTCGCCTGCTTTCTGCTGCTCTGGCTCGTAGGGCAGACCTCGGCGGGGTATCGAACCTTCAACCACGAACGCCAGCTCGATCATCAACCGAGCGTGTCGTTCGTGTCGTACTTGGGTACCTCGCACTTCGGGGAGGCGACCTTCGAGAACTGGGAGTCCGAATTCCTCCAAATGGGTATGTACGTCGTGCTCACCGTCAAGCTGCGCCAGAAAGGCTCGTCAGAGTCCAAGCCGCTCGACGGCGAGATCGAGCAGGACGATGACCCGGAACAACATCGGTCCGAACCCGACGCCCCGTGGCCGGTCCGTCGTGGCGGGGTCTGGCTGGCGGTCTACCGCAACTCGCTCAGCCTCGCCTTCTTCGCTCTCTTCGTCGCGTCGTTCCTGCTCCACGCGTGGACCGGGAGCCGTGAATACAACTACGAACTCGAGACGGCCAACGCTTTCGAACGCGTCACGACGTGGTCGTACCTGATGAGGTCGCGTTTCTGGTTCGAGTCGCTCCAGAACTGGCAATCCGAGTTCCTCGCGGTCGCCGCAATCGTGCTGCTCACGATCTTCCTTCGCCAGCACGGCTCCCCCGAGTCCAAACCAGTGCACGCTGCGCACGCCACGACAGGATGACGATGACAGCGAACACGTATTCAGCGAGGCGGGGTATCGGGTTAGTGCTCGGCGCGGGCGGGGCCACCGGTGCAGCGTTCCACGCCGGCACCCTGCTCGCTCTCCAACAGGACCTCGACTGGAACCCCAACTCCGCCGACGTGATCGTCGGCTCCTCGGCGGGCAGCATCGTCGCAGGGCTACTCCGCGCCGGGTTGACGACCGACGATCTCTCCGCATGGGGCGCGTCGATCGAAGCGCTTCCCGCCGGCAGAAACAGCCGTGCACTTCTCGACGACCTCCGTGATGCCCGCCATCGGCTCCACCCTTCCGTTCCGAGACCGCGGATGCCGTCCCCGACCATGTGGCGAACGCTGTTGCACCCCTCACGACTTCGAGTGCACACCGCGGCACTCACATTGATGCCCTACGGATGGATCGACGCCGCGACGAATCTCGAACGAATCGGTGGCCTGCTCGAGGAGTGGCCGGACGAACGGTTGTGGATCACTGCCGTACGAACGTCGGACGCACGTCGTGTCGTCTTCGGATGCAGTGACATCGACGCCAGCCCGGGGCAGGCGATTTCGGCGTCGTGTGCCATTCCCGGACTGTTCAAACCCGTCACCATCGGCCGCCATCGTTACATCGACGGGGGCGCTCACTCGCCGACGAACGCCGACCTTCTTGTCAACGCTGGGGTTGACACCGCTGTCGTCATCTCTCCGATGTCCGGCGAGCGCGGGGCGTTGGGCAAGCGACCGGACCACCTTCTGCGGGCGATGTTCCGACATCGCCTTCGCGTCGAATGCGAGGCCCTGACTCGAGCCGGAATCGACGTACACATCTTCGAACCGGACCGCGCGACACTCACAACGATGGGCATCAACGCTCTCGACAACAACCGGACGCCAGGAGTCGTCCGCACCTCCTTCCTCGCCGCCGGAGCGACCATCGCTGCGAACTCCATTCTCCGAGACCGCTTGAGGTCGGCGCCCCAGATCGCGCCGACTAGTCGCGAGCGCGACTCAGCCCAATCCGGAGGAATTATGAGGGACGGCCACGCATCCGTCGAAGTCACATCCCAGCTACCCCCGGTCCGTTGCGGCCAACCACGTGGTTCAAATGCTCCGGCCTCCGCCTGATTCGTCTTCGATGTCCGCGGAGTTGAGCTTTGGGTCGGATCAGACACCCGGCTTTCGTCGGACTGGCGTCAAGCGGTTCCGCTATCTCAGGGAGTTGACGGGCGAGCTGGCGAGTGGCGCTGACGTCGTACGAATACAGGCGCTGGTGATTCCGCCGGCGTGGACTCAGGTGTGGATCGCGGCTGATCCGTCGAGCCATCTGCAGGCGACCGGCCGAGACTCACGGGGCCGCAAGCAGTACCGATACCACAGCGCGTTCACGGCGAGTAGGGCCGAGAACAAGTTTGCCGAACTCGTCGCTTTCGGGTTCAGCCTCGGCGCGCTGCGCCGGCGTGTCGCTCGAGATCTGGCGCGCAACGACTTGGGCCAGGACCGTGTCGTTGCGACTGTCGTCCGGTTGATGGACATCACCAGTCTGCGGATCGGCAACATCGAGTATGCGACAACCAATGAATCGTTCGGACTGACAACCCTGCACGATCAACATGTCTCAGTTCGCGGCTCGACGATCCGGCTCGAGTTTCGTGGTAAGTCCGCGCACGAGTTCGACGTGCGCGTCGACAACGCCCGTCTCGCAAGGATTGTTCGCCACTGTCAACACCTTCCCGGACAGCAACTGTTCGCATACCGATCGCAAGGCGGCGATGTCCGCCGTGTGACCTCGAACGATGTCAACAGCTACCTAGGCGACCATGCGGGGCCAGGCGTCACGGCGAAGACATTTCGGACGTGGAACGCAACCGTGCGCGCCGCTGACGGCCTCGCCGCCGCGAGCGAACACACGGACATCCCCACCAGTCGCTTCATCAACGATGTGATCGACTCGGTCGCCGATCATCTGGGTAATACCCGGGCGGTGTGCCGGAGCAGCTACGTCCACCCAGCCGTCATCGAAAGCTACATCGAGGGAAGCCTGCTCCCAGGTTGGCGGCGTCCTGTCGGCGCCAGACCAACAGGCTTGACAGTGATCGAACGGAAGGCACTTCGGCTTCTCCGACGAGCAGCGGCTGGTTGACCGTGGACACCATGGCGTCAGAATTCGATCAACAGGCTTCGGCCATCGCATCCCGTCTGCACGAGCTACCAGCGGGCGACCAGATCGCTGCCGCCTGCCGGGGTTCGGGGAACCCCGCTGCGCTGTCGTGGCTCGCCGAGTGCCTCGGGCTCGATCATGAGGCGTGGGTCGTTGATCTCGGCGCAGGCATCGCAGGCCCGGCTGCGTGGCTGACGAGGCGATATGGCTGTCAGATCGTAAACCTCGAGCCAGCACCGTTGGCGTCACGCGCCGCCAGCCGATTCTTCGGTACGCCGACGATCTGTGGAACGGCTGAACGAGCACCCGTCAAGGGGTCCGACCGTGGCGGGTCGTCACGAATCGGGAGGTTGGGCGCTGGGGCCGGGGCCGATGACACCGTCCCCGACAACTGCTCGGTCCTCGGACCCGGGTTCAGCAGGTGCCACAGCGTGGCCGTCCGGTAGGACTGAATCCTGCCGGTCGACCACCTCGCGGGAGGCACCGTAGTCAGCGGCGATTCGACCGAACACGAAGTACCCGGTCGCTGCAACGACGACGACAATACCGACGATGATCCACCACATCTGTTGGACGACCTAGTCCTTGCTCGCCGCGGGCGTCTGGGTAGCGAGGAAGGCGTCGCCCATTGCGCGTCGCTCGTCGTCGCTGCACGACGACTTCAGCAATGGCAACACCTCAGCCTCTTCCTTCTCCGCGTGCGCCAGCACGTCGGCCATGAAGCTTTCGAAGGTGGTACCGAACTCGGCCGATGCTGCGTCCATGCCCTTGAGCTCGGTCAGGGTCTGGTCGGCGGCTTGCTCCTCACGCGTGCGCTCCGCAGCGACCTTCGTGCCTTCGGCGCCCAACTTTCGCAGCGCCGGGTAAATGACCGCTTCCTCTGCTGCCTCGTGCGCCGCGAGCACAGGGGCGAGAGCGACGAAAAGTTCGCTGCGCTGCTCTCCACTGGCGTTGGACACCTCAGTCATCCCCTTCTTCGCTGCAACGTGCTGCTCGAGCACGATCTCCACGACATCTGCGTTCCTGTTGTTGTCCATTGTCCACTCCCTTGATCGACGTTTGAAACGTGTTCGTACCCGGCCCTGCGGCCCCGCAAACCTTCCGCTTCGAAAGGTCGACGTTCAGCCTGCAACGACGACCGTGCCCTTCATGTACTGGTGGATGCCGCAGATGTAGGTGAAGGTGCCTGCTGTGGTGAACGTGAAACTGAACGATTTGGCCTGGTCGATCTTGTCGGGACTGTCGAAGGTCTGGCCGCCGGACTTGATGCTGTGAGCGGCGCCGTCGCCGTTGGTCCACGTCACCGAGTCGCCGACCTCGATCGACAAGCTCGCGGGCGTGAATGCGAAGTCCTTGATGGAGATCTGACCTCCAGAACCGGCGGCCGGCACAGTGGTGCTTCCATCCGGGGACGCTGCGACAGAGGTCGTCGACGGATCGGCGGCGCTGGTGGAGTCCTTGCGCGCCCACGCCACGCTGCCGACGATCTCTACCGCGAGGGAGCAGAGCGGGTCGAGAAATTCCAGCGCAGCGGCTGTACGAATCCAGCTGCTCACAATCACACATCGGCTCGCCATGAACGCCGCGCTGTCGGTCACTCGTACGCACGACGAACGTTGCCCCGGCGGCGCGCCGTCCCCGTCCGACGCGGTTGCCGCCGTACTCAGACGCGGGCAGGCCATCGAGCGCACACTCGCATGCGCGTCGCTGACGCCGACCGAACGGTCCGTCGCCGCCTTGGTCATCTACAGCCGCTGCACCCACCACGAGGTCGCACGAATTCTGCATGTACCGGAAGACGACGTCAGCCAGCTTCTCAGGACAGGGTTGCTACATGTTCGTACCGAACTCTCGGCGGTGCGGTAGTGTCGTTCGCTTCAGCCTCCAATTGCCGTTTCGGTCCAGTCCTTGCCGTTCGCGTCGAAGCGAAAGAGGAAAACATGGTCCAGGGATCGTCGCGCTGTTGTGTGGTCGGGGTGTTGCCGTGAATGCCGACCAGTCCGGCCGACTCGCGATCGCGTTCGCCCGCGAGACCGCACGTTCGTCAACGGCACGACTGTGCACGGCGTGCGTAGAGGTGCTGTCGGTGACCGGCGCGGGGATCACGATCATGGGCGGCGATCAGGCCGGACCGATTTGCGTATCCGACCCAAGCGTCGCCGCGTTGGAGGATTTGCAGTACACGATCGGGCAAGGACCCTGCCGCGACGCGTTCCGCACCGGACTCCCCGTTCACGCCCCTCGCCTCGACAGTGGCGCGCAGGCGCGTTGGCCGTCGTTCATCGAACTCGCCCAGACATCTGGGATCGGCGCAGTCTTCGCCTACCCGTTGATCGCTTCTGGCGCCAAGGTTGGAGTGCTCACTCTCTATCAGCAGCCCGAGGGTGAGCTCAGCGGTGCTCAACATGAAGATTCGCTTGCGCTGGCTGAGGTCCTCACCGAAACCCTGCTCAGCATGCAAGATGCTGCGCCGGCGGGGACCCTCGCACCCGGGATCGACGACGCTGTCCAATATCGCGCCGAGATCTACCAGGCATCTGGAATGATCGCGATCCAACTCTCCATACCCGTCTCCGATGCGTTGCTGCGAATCAGAGCGCACGCATTCGCCCACGACCAGACCGTCGCCGAGACCGCCGCCGACATCGTCGCCCGCCGACTCCGGCTGGCGGACGACAATCACCCAGAAACCGGGGTGTGACATGTCCCAAGACGCACACGACAGCGCCGCCTCCGAGCGCCAAGTCCTGACCGCCACAGCCTTCGTTGAAATCGTCGACACCCTCGTTGGTGACTTCGACGTCATCGAGGTCCTCACCGTGTTGACTTCCCGCTGCGTCGAACTCGTCGGTGCCGCAGCCGCCGGGATACTGCTCGCCGACAGCGACGGCCACCTGCGCGTCATTGGTGCTTCAACCGAACAGATCCAACTCCTCGAACTGTTCCAGGTCCAGAACGACGAAGGTCCATGCCTGGATTGCTTCCACACCGGCAAGGTCGTTCTCCACTCCGATCTCGACACGACGTCACCGTGGCCACAGTTCGCCGTCGAGTGCACCAACGCCGGATTCGGGTCCGTGTGCGCAGTGCCACTGCGCCTCAAGTCCCACATCGTGGGCTGCCTCAACATGTTCATCTCCGAACCCGGGGGGCTCTCGACCGCGGACGTCGCGCTCGCCCAAGCCCTCGCCGACGTGGCCACCATTGCGATCGTCCAAGACCAGGCGACACGAAATGCCGCCGTCCGAGAAGGGCATCTGGAGCGCGCATTGACCAGCCGGATCGCGATCGAACAAGCCAAAGGCATGATCGCCGAACGCGGCACCACCAACATGGACGAAGCTTTCTCGCGCCTGCGGCGATACGCGCGGGACCACAACCTCGGACTCACTGCAACCGCAGAGGCGCTCATCAGCGGCACCATCGCCGTCGATGCCGTCGGAGCTGCCCGCCCCCGGCCCCCATCATCGCTTGCGTGAGGCACGGCCTTCTGTCAGAGGAATGGGAACGCGCTGGTGCGGGGTGAAGTTCGGCGGGCAGGTGCGTTTGGCCAGACCATGTTCGACTTCCCCGCTTCAGCAGGGCGGGTTCTCACGTCAGACTGCTGCAACGTCGTCGTCGAGAGCGAGCAAGCTGTTGTCGAAAGCTTCGAGTTGACACATTAGCCAGATCCACAGGTGCCGTCTCATGGGAAAGCTTTACCCGTTCGCACCGCCCCGTAAACCTCATATTCGGCCCGGACCGGCTCGACTTCACGTTCGGATGTAGGCGGGCAGGACTGGTCGGATCCCAACTGCATCCGGTCGGCTCGGTGACGGGCTCGCGTGCCGTTTCGATTCCGCCGTTCGGTTTCACACCTGCCGTACCCGGGTAGTGAGTATTCACTCGGAGCGCAGTCACCTGCCCAGGCGTACCGAGACGAACCGAGAATGGAACTCAGATGACCAACAAGAAGCCCGGGTCGCTAACAACAATTGCTTCCGGAGCCCTCGCTGCCCTGACAGGGACACTTGCACTGGACTCTCTTGCCTTTTGTCGCTATCGACGAGATGGTGGTGTCGACGGATTCGCTGCCTGGGAATTCTCAACCGGCGCACGCAGCTTCGACGACGTCGGCGCGCCCGGTCACGTCGGCAAGATGATCGCTGCCGCCGCACATGTCGACATTTCGGATTGCCACGCGGCGCGGACCAACTCTGTTGTCCACTGGGCGACCGGCGCAGCGTGGGGACTCAGCGCTGCAGTTGTCGCAGCAGCAACCGGAGCTGCGGCTACACCGGTCGGTCTCGCCGTTGGTCTCGCAGCCTTCGCAACAAGTTACGCCGTACTCGCGCCTCTGGGCATCTACCAACCGATCTGGACCTACGACATCAATACCCTTTGGAAGGACTTCAGCGGCCACCTCACCTTTGGCCTCGCAACCGGCGCAACACTGGCAGCGCTGCGTTCATTGACGCCGTGAACGGCCCCTCCGTGTGGGGCGAGCGGCGGTTCAGCGATCGAATCGGCCGGGGTCTTCGCACAGGTTTGTAAGTGGCGCAACCGGGGTACGGGGTATGCGGCCGAGATGCGTGTCTCGATCGAGAAAGGGACCCCTCATGGTCACGGTAATCGCAAACACAGGACTGCTGAGCGACACCAAGTTGCACGTTGAGGACACGGGGGGCTCGGGTCGCCCAGTGGTGTTGATCCATGGATGGCCGTTGTCGGGCGAGGCATGGAAGGGACAGGTGCCAGCGTTGCAAGCGGCCGGTTACCGCGCTGTCACGTACGACAGGCGTGGCTTCGGTCGCAGCGACAAGAAGGCGCGTGGCTACGACTACGACACGCTCGCCGAGGACCTCGAAGGCGTAATGAGCACACTCCAGCTGCAGGACGTGACGCTGGTTGGCTTCTCGATGGGCGGCGGCGAAGTGGCGCGGTATGTCACCGAGTTCGGAGAGGCGCGGCTGCACAGCGTCGTATTCGCATCGGCCGTCCCACCGTTCATGCTGCAAACCGATGACAACCCCGATGGCCCGCTGACGAAATCCCAGGCTGCGACGATGGCAAAGAATCTGACCGACGATGAGGACGCGTTCTACGACCAGTTCACAACACAGTTCTTCTCCGTGGACGGCGTCCTCAAGGTCACCGAGCAGCAGCGCCAAGACGCGATCGGCCTGTGCAAGCAGGCCGATAAGAAGGCGGCCCTGAAAGCGATGGCAGCGTTCGGCTCGACGGACTTTCGTGAGGACTTGTCAGCCGTGACGGTGCCCACATTGGTTCTCCACGGCGATGGCGACGCAACCGTGCCCTTCGAGGGTTCAGGCGCGCGCACGCACGCTGCAATCCCGCACAGCGAGCTCGTCGTTCTCGCCGGAGCCCCCCACGGCTGCAACGTCACCCATGCGGACCAGTTCAACACAGCTCTCCTGGCTTTCCTTGAGAATTAGCATGATCGCAGGCGGCGCGGGTTCGCTCGGCGACAGTGGGGAGCCGATCGTCGCTGAGTTGTTCAGCATCGAGCGCCTCGAGCAGCATGCCGAGTCATTGGCCGCCGCCCAAACGGTCACGGGCAAGGGGCATCGCGGTCGCGACATCCGAGCCAGACTGGCGGAGAACGGAAAAATCCTCCTGGAGACCTACCGGGTTCTCGCTGGCGCGATCAAGGACGAGTACTCGATCACTCCTGCGGCCGAGTGGCTCGTCGACAACTTCCATGTCATCGATGAACAACTCCGAGAGATCCACGATGACCTCCCGCCCGACTTCTACCGCGAGCTTCCCAAGCTCCTCGAAGGCCACCTTGCCGGCTATCCGCGTGCCCTGGGCCTGGCATGGGCATACGTAGCGCACACCGACAGCCGCTTCGACTCGGAGAGCTTGTGCCGCATGGTGCGTGCATACCAGCGGGTCGAGCCGTTGACCCTCGGCGAGCTGTGGGCGATCGCGATCACGCTGCGGATCGTCCTGATCGAGAACCTCCGGCGTTTGGCAGAGCAGATCGTGCCCGGCCGGGCGGCACGGTTGCAGGCTGATGCACTCGCTGACAGCCTGCTCGGCATCGGCGACGACAGCCCGGAGGCAGCGATGGCATCCCTTCGCCGACTCAACACGACGACGCTGCCGGCAGCCGGACGGGTGCAGCTCCTCCAGCGTCTGCGCGATCAGGACCCTGCCGTGACCCCGGCTCTCGGCTGGCTCGAGACTTGGCTGGCCGCGCACGGCACGACGGCTGAAGAGTTCGTTCGTCACGAACACCAGCGGCAAGCGGCGACGAACGTCACCGTGCGCAATGTGATCACGAGCATGCGTCTCATCTCGTGGTTCGACTGGGCTGAGTTCGTCGAGAGCGTGAGCCAGGTCGACGAGGTTCTCCGGTCGAACGGTTCGTTCGGGCAGATGGACTTCGCCACGCGGGACAAATACCGGCATGCCATCGAGGAACTCGCCCGCTCCTGCGGACTCAGCGAGCTCGAGGTCGCTCGCCGCGCCGTGCTCATGTCGACCGCAGGCGACACACTCGCCGACGAGCGCGTCAGGTTGCTCGGCGCCGGATACTTCCTGATCTCCGACGGCCGGCAGCTGTTCGAGCGAACCCTCCACGCCCGAGTTTCGTGGCGCACACGGCTGTTGCGCGCCTACGCCGCCTCGCTGTCCGGTTACTTGGCCTCGCTCGCGTTGGTCACGGCGCTCTTTCTCACTGTGCCGATTCTTCTGGCCGTTGCCGGTAGTGCCGGATGGCTCAGCGTGCTGGTCCTGGCCGGGCTTGCACTGATCCCGGCGTCGGATGTCTCGGTCGCGTTGGTCAACCGAGTCGTGACGGATCTCTTCGGGCCCGCAGAGCTGCCACGACTCGAGCTGGAAGGCCGTGTGCCTCCCAGCATGCGTACCCTGGTCGTAGTCCCTGCGCTGCTGACCAGCTCGGAGAACGTCGAGGAACTGGTGAGTCGGCTCGAGGTCCACTACCTCGGCAACACCGAAGGCGATGTTCGCTTCGCGTTGCTGACCGACTGGCTGGACGCGCAGAGCGAGAGCATTCCCGGCGACGACGAACTGATCTCGACGGCGGTCGCGGAGATCGATCGCCTCAACGAACGACACGGCGCGTTGCCCGACGGTGGTGTTCGCTTCCTACTCCTGCATCGGAAGCGCCGCTGGAACGCGGTCGACGGTTGCTGGATGGGTTGGGAGCGCAAGCGTGGCAAGTTGCACGAGCTGAACGCCCTGCTACGCGGCTCGACCACGACTGATTACGTGGCGTCCGAACGTGCCTCCTCGATCCCGCCGGCAGACGTGCGCTACGTCATCACCCTCGACGCCGACACGCAGCTGTCCAGGGGCGCCGTCGCCCGCCTCGTCGGGACGATCGCCCACCCGTTGAATCGGGCCACCTTGGATCCGCTCTCCGGACGGGTCGTGCATGGTTACGGGATCGTCCAGCCACGGATCACACCCACGCTTCCCGCCGACCATGAGGCATCGCTCTTCCAGCGGACGTTCTCCGGTTCAGCCGGAGTCGACCCCTACGCATCCGCGGTGTCCGACGTCTACCAGGACCTCTACGGCGAGGGAAGTTACACGGGCAAGGGGATCTACGATCTCGACGCCTTCGAACAGGCGATGACGGGCCGAGTGCCGGACAACACGATGCTCAGTCACGACCTGTTCGAAGGGACCTTCGCGCGCGCCGGGTTGGCCACTGACATCGAACTTTTCGATGACTTCCCATCCCACTATTTGGTGTCCGCCGCCCGCAAACACCGCTGGGCGCGTGGTGACTGGCAGCTACTCCCGTGGATCCTGGGGCCAGCTCGCGACTCGACCGGTGATCGGGGCAAGCGTGCGCCGATGCCAGGCCTCGCACGCTGGAAGATGCTCGACAACCTGCGTCGGTCACTGTCGGCTCCGCTGGCCTTGGCCACTCTGGTCGCCGCGTGGACGATGCCATCTTCGTCCGCCGGTGTGTGGACCGGATTCGTCCTCGCCACGGTGATCATCCCTGCCGCGCTCCCTGTGATGGCAGGGTTGATCCCGCATCGACGAGGTATCTCCAAGCGCAGTCATCTGCGCGACGTGGTGTCCGACGTGTCGATCGGCGCTGCACAGGTGGCTCTGGGTGTGACGTTCCTGGCGCACCAGGCGACGCTGATGACGGATGCGATCCTGCGCACGCTCGGCCGCCTCTGGTTCACGAGACGGAACCTCCTCGAGTGGACGACCGCCTCGCAGACCAAGACGAGTGTCGACCTGAAACTGAGTCAGTTCTACCGTCAGATGGCCGGCGGAGTGGTGATCGCCCTCGGTATCGGCGCCACCGTCGCTGTCGTCAAACCGGCAGCCATCTCGCCCGCTCTCGGGTTGGTGGCCCTGTGGCTGCTCGCCCCGACAATCGCGTGGTGGGTGAGCCTGCCGCCCAAGGAGGCCGTCGGGGTGCAGTTCTCGGTCGCAGACGCGGCCGCACTTCGTCTCATCGCGCGCCGCACGTGGCGATTCTTCGAGACGTTTGTCGGACCCGAGCATCACGCGCTACCGCCCGACAACTTCCAAGAGCAGCCCGTGCCGGTTGTCGCCAACCGCACGTCGCCGACCAACATCGGGATGTACCTGTTGACGGTCGTCGCCGCACGCGATTTCGGCTGGATAGGCGAACTGGAGATGGTCGACCGTCTCGAGGCGACGCTCACCACCGTCGAAGGGCTGCCACGCTTCCGCGGGCACCTCTACAACTGGTACGACACACTCGACCTGCGCCCGCTCGAGCCCACCTACGTGTCATCTGTCGACAGCGGAAACCTTTGCGCCGCACTACTGGTGGTCTCCAACGCCTGTCGAGAAGCGCTCGATCGGCCACTCGACGTCGGAGCTGCGCTTTCGGGTATTGACGACGCGATCCAACTGTCGCGCATTGCGGCGGCTTCGATCGCCGACCACGGCCGCACACAGACACTCGGGCAGCAACAGATCGCCGAAGCGCTCGCTCCATTCAGTTCCCCGGGCGAAGACGACCTGGGGACACCCACTGTCTGGACCCGTCACCTCACCGAGCTGGCAGCCCACACGAACACCCTCGCCGACGTCGCCTCGACGCTCACCGCGGAGCGCGGCGGTTCGGGAGAAACCGAGCTCGTGACGTGGACCGAGGCCGCCCGACTCACCGCCGCGAGTCATGTCCTCGATCTTGCACTTCTGGATCCGGCCGAATCGTTCCTGACGCTCACCGAGCTGGCCGGCCTGCACCCAGGTGGAGCCGAGTCCCCGGTGGGGTTGCTCGCCCATCGGCTGCAAGCACTCGTCGACCGCACCCAGCGACTCTTCGCTGAGACCGATTTCAGCTTCATGTTCGACCCGACACGCAAGCTGTTCTCGATCGGTTTTCGGGTCAGGGAAGGGGTGCTGGACCCGAGCTACTACGACCTGCTCGCATCGGAGGCACGGCTGGCAAGCTTCCTCGCAATCGCCAAGGGCGAGGTCACCCCGGAGCACTGGTTCCGGCTCGGTAGGTCGCTGACGCCGGTGGGTCGCGGCTCGGCTCTCATCTCCTGGTCCGGTTCGATGTTCGAGTACCTGATGCCTGCGTTGGTGATGCGTACCCCATCGCGCAGCCTGCTGGATCAGACGTGCAGGCTGGTCGTCGCCCGCCAGATCAGCTATGCGGCCGAGCGCGGTGTGCCGTGGGGCATCTCCGAGTCTGGCTTCAACGCTCGCGATCTCGAGCAGACGTATCAGTATTCGAGCTTTGGCGTGCCTGGGCTCGGACTCAAGCGGGGGCTCAGCCAGGACGTCGTCATTGCCCCGTACGCGACGGCTCTTGCGGCGATGATCCAGCCCCAGGCAGCGGTACGGAACTTCGCGCGGCTCGAGGCTGCTGGGGCGGCCGGGCCGTACGGCTTCCGCGAGGCGCTCGACTACACCCCCCGGCGGCTTCCTGCCGGCACCTCGGTGGCGATCGTCAACAGCTACATGGCGCACCACCAGGGAATGGCGCTGGTGGCGATCAGCAACGTCCTCAACAATCAGGCGATGGTCGAGCGGTTTCATGCCGAGCCGATAGTGCAGGCGACCGAACTCCTGCTGCAAGAGCGGTTGCCTCGCAACGTGCTCGTGGCGCGACCGCGCGCCGAAGAAGTGAAGAGCGCCGCCAGTGTCCGTGACCTCGTGGCACCAGTCGTCAGGCGCTTCAATTCGCCACGCGACACGACGCCGCGCACGCACTTGCTGTCCAACGGGCACTACGCTGTGATGGTGACTGCGGCAGGCTCGGGATACAGCCGCTGCGGAGACATCGCTGTGACCCGCTGGCGCGAAGACGTGACCCGCGACGCGTGGGGCAGTTACCTGTACCTTCGTGACACGCGCAGCGGCGTCGTGTGGTCCGCTGGTCATCAGCCGACCGGGGTGGAGCCAGACAGCTACGAGGTGAGGTACTCCGAGGAACACGCGGAGTTCTCGCGCCGCGACGGATCGATCGTCACCGACCTCACCATTGTCGTGTCCGTCGAGAACAACGCCGAGATTCGCAGGGTTTCACTCACGAATCTCGGCTTCCAGCATCGCGAGATCGAGCTCACGTCGTATGCCGAAATCGTTCTGGCACCTCAGGCAGCGGACGTCGCCCATCCGGCATTTCAGAACCTGTTCGTGGAGACCGAGTTCGTGCCCGAGGTCGGGGCCCTCCTGGCAACCCGGCGCCCGCGGTCGAGCGACGAGCGACAGATCTGGGCTGCCCACGTGGCCGCCGTCGAAGAGCATGGCAGCGGTGTCATCCAATACGAGACGGATCGCGCCCGCTTTCTCGGCCGAGGAAGGTCCATCTCTTCTCCCGTCTCGGTCGTTGACGGTCGTCCCCTGTCCAACACCGTCGGCGCGGTGCTGGACCCCATCTTCAGCCTGCGTCTGCGCGTATCGCTCGCCCCCGGCGCCTCTGTCCACGCGAACTTCTCCACCGTGGTTGCCGACTCGCGTCAGGAGGTCCTCGATCTCGTCGACAAGTATCGCGAACCGGGCACCTTCGAACGAGCAGCGACTCTCGCCTGGACGAATGCTCAAGTGCAGCTTCGCCACCTCGGTGTCGACGGGGACGAAGCCCACCTGTACCAACGGCTCGCGAACCGGATTGTCTACTCGGACCCCACCCTTCGGCCCTCACCTGTGCTGCTGGCACAGAACCAACGTGGGGCACCTGGACTGTGGGTGCATGGCATCTCAGGGGATCTTCCGATCGTGCTCGTGCGGATCGACAACGCTGACGAGATCGACATCGTCCGCCAGTTGCTCCGCGCTCATGAGTACTGGCGACTGAAGTTGCTCGACGTCGACCTCGTCATCATCAACGAACACGGCAGTTCATACGCCAGCGACCTCCAACAAGCGCTCGAGACCCTCGTACGCATCAGCCAGTCCCAGCCAGCGGTCGGGGGCCACCAATCGCGTGGCGGTGTCGTCGTCCTGCGCGGCGATCGACTGTCCGGGGAGGACCGCACCCTGCTCCTGGCAGCAGCAAGGGCCGTGCTGCTCAGCCGCCGTGGCAGCCTCGCCGATCAGGTGATCCGCACGGAACGCATCGACGAGGCGCTGCTGCTCGCGCCACCCAAGGCAGCCCCGAGGGCACTCAGGACACCGGCCGCGATGCAGCGCCCGGAGCTCGAGTTCTTCAACGGTCTGGGTGGCTTCGCCGATGCGGGGCGGGAGTACGTGACCGTTCTCGGCCCAGGCCAGTGGACGCCCGCGCCATGGCTGAATGTGATCGCGAATCCGACGTTCGGCTTCCAGGTCTCGGAGTCCGGCGCGGGCTACACCTGGTCGGAGAACAGCCGCGAGAACCAGCTCACTCCGTGGTCGAACGACCCTGTCGGCGATCCGGTTGGCGAGGCGATCTACGTCCGCGACGATGACGACGGGACGCTGTGGAATCCAACGGCACTCCCCATCCGACACACCGAATCCACCTACGTGGCACGCCACGGCCCTGGATACAGCCGATTCGAGCACGAGCGCGACGGCATCGTCCTCGATCTCGTGCAGTTCGTGCCACTGGACGACTCCGTCAAGATCTCCGTACTGAGCATCGAGAACCGATCCGGTCGCACAAGGCGTATGTCGGTCACCGCCTACGCCGAATGGGTCCTCGGCGCTTCCCGAGGCGTCGCCGCGCCGCACGTCGTCAGCACGCTCGACCAGGAGACCCACGCATTGTTGGCCCACAACCCATGGAACACAGAGTTCGGTGGTCGCGTCGCATTCCTGGACCTCGGTGGACGACAGACGGCATGGACGGCTGATCGCACGGAGTTCCTCGGTCGAAATGGAACCCACGAACAGCCGGCCGGTCTCGAGCGTTCACGACACCTGCTCGGAGCCCTAGGCGCCGGCCTCGATCCGTGCGCCGCGCTGCAGACCCGCCTCGAGCTCCCTGCCGGGGCCCGCACACAGGTGGTCGTGCTGCTCGGTGAGGCAGCGGGCTCCGACGCTGCGGTCGCGATGATCCAGAGGTGGCGGGCGGCCGACCATGGAGCGACACTGCGCAGCGTTCGCACGTACTGGGACGACACCCTGGGTGAGCTACAGGTGCGCACACCCGACCGCTCGATGGACATCATGCTCAACACCTGGCTGCTCTATCAGACGCTCTCCTGCCGGCTATGGGCAAGGGCCGCGTTCTACCAGGCGGGTGGCGCCTTCGGGTTCCGGGATCAACTCCAAGACGTCGTGGCGTTGATCACCGCCCGGCGCGACCTGGTGCGAGAGCACCTTCTGCGTGCCGCGGCTCAGCAGTTCCCCGAGGGCGATGTTCAGCACTGGTGGCATCCGCCGTCGGGTCGCGGCGTGCGAACACGGATCTCCGACGATCGCCTCTGGTTGCCCTATGCGGTCGCCCGCTATCTGACGGTGACCAACGACACGGGGATACTCGACGAACCCGTCGGGTTCATCGAAGGACCAGCACTACAGGCCGGCCAGGACGACGCCTACTTCCAACCCGAACGCTCCTCGGAGTCGGCCTCGCTGTTCGAGCACTGTGCACGCGCCATCGACGTGAGCCTCGCGGTGGGGCGCCATGGATTGCCGCTCATGGGTTCGGGCGACTGGAACGACGGCATGAACCGGGTCGGCCACGGCGGCAGCGGAGAGAGCGTGTGGTTGGGTTGGTTCCTGCACACCATCCTGGCCGACTTCGCCCCGATCGCTCGAGCGCACGGCGATGATCTGCGCGCGCAGCGCTGGCTCGATCTGATGAAGCCACTTCACCAGGCGCTCGAAATTGAGGGTTGGGACGGCGATTGGTATCGCAGGGCGTTCTTCGACGACGGCACCCCGCTCGGTTCGGCGACGAACCCTGAATGTCGGATCGATTCGATCGTGCAGTCGTGGAGCGTCCTGTCCGGCGCGGCCGACCCCGAACACGCTCGTCGTGCGATGGCCGCTGTCGAGGAATACCTCGTCCACCCCGGCGATGGTCTCGTTCTGCTGTTCGCACCACCTTTCGCCCATTGGGACGTCGACCCCGGCTACATCAAGGGCTACCTGCCCGGCGTCCGCGAAAACGGTGGACAGTACACCCACGGTGCAATCTGGTCGGTCCTCGCCTTTGCTGCCTTGGGCCAGGGCGACAAGGCGGGTGAGCTGTTCTCCCTCCTCAACCCGATCAACCATGCAAGCAACCGGGCCGGAGTTCATCGCTACAAGGTCGAGCCGTACGTCATGCCGGCCGATGTCTACGCCGAGCCGTCGCACGTGGGGCGCGGAGGGTGGACGTGGTACACCGGATCTGCAGGCTGGATGTACCAGGCAGGCATCGAGTCGATTCTCGGTCTCCGGTTGCGAGGTACGAACCTCGTGCTGGAACCGTGCATTCCCCGTGCATGGCCCGGCTACGAGCTCACCTTCCGGTACCACTCCGCCCGTTACGAGATCGTCGTGTCGAACCCTCAGGGGGTTAGCCAAGGGATTGTCCGAGCGGAGCTCGACGGACAGGTGCTCCCAGGTGATGGAGCAGCCGTTCCGCTCGTCGACGACGGTGCGACACACCGGGTCACGATCGTCCTCGGCTGACAACTCCAGTAGGACCCGAACCGTCTTCAGCCGCGCTGATGACCTCCGGCTCTAGTACGAGCTCGCCATCGAGAGCAAGGTGGAGTCGGCAACGTCGGACATGCCCACAGAAAAGAAGGTTGACCATGCCAGCAGTTGTGGATCACGTACCCGGACACGAGGTGTGGGCGTCATGAGCGTCGTGTCCACCGGTGGCGATCTATTTCGACGGCAGCGCATCGTCGTTGGCATCGACGGGTCCAATGCTGGGCGGCATGCCCTGGGCTGGGCATTCGCCGAGGCCATGCAACGAGGCGCAGAACTCGATGTCGTCACTGCGTGGAACTTTCCGCGCCAATGGGCGCAGAATTTCAGCTCCAGATGGGCTGATGACGCCGACTCGTTCGCAATTGCTGCTGCCGACGAAGCGACGGCCGAGGTCGATGAAGTTCTCAACGGCCGGCCGCGGCCAATTTGGCTCCACATTCGCGCAGTCGAAGGCGCTGCCGCGCCCGTGTTGCTTCGGTTGGCGCGCCATGCAGACCTGCTGGTTGTCGGGTCGCGCGGTTGCGGACGCTTCAGGGATGTGAGCCTCGGGTCAGTCAGCACCGCGTGCGTTCACCACACGCCGTGCCCGATCGCAGTGATTCCCGATTCCACAACGGCAGAGGTGGCGGCCACCGCACTCTCGTGAGCACCATCGACCTTTCCGATGTTGCGTCTCAGCCGGTTGATCAAGTGTTCGCCGAGTTGGACTCGACGCCCTCAGGTCTCACTACGTCGGCGTCCGCACATCGACTGACGGAATTCGGCCACAACGTGTTGGTGGAGCACCGAGTCACGGTTGGCCGCGTGCTGTGGTGCCAGCTCCGCAATCCCCTACTGATCCTGCTCGCCGGTGCCGCGACCGTGTCCGGCGCAACTGGCGATCCGACTGACGCGATCATCATCGGGCTGATCTTGGCGCTGAGTGTCGGCCTCGGTTTCACGAACGAATATCGATCCGAGCTGGCAGCGATCGCGTCGCACTCGAGCATCCAACACCAAACGGTCGCGTGGCGTGACGGCACCCGCGAGACGATCGATGTTGCTGACCTCGTGCCGGGCGATGTCGTCGAGTTGTCGGTCGGTGCGATCGCCCCGGCCGATCTCAGCTCCTCGATGCGGTCCGGTTCGAATGCGATGAGGCGGTGCTCACCGGAGAATCTGCGACCGCCGCCAAGTCCGTCACCACGGTGGCTGTCGGTAGCGAGGCTGCCGAGCCTTCGTCAGTCGCGTTCATTGGCACCGTCGTTCATCAGGGCACAGCGACGGCGTCGTGGTCGCCACGGGCGCGCGGACGGAGTTCGGGGGTGTCGAACAAGTGCGTCAGGCGGCGTGCCCGTGGCGGCGGAAGGGAACCGAGGGATAACCGTCGACTGCGTCTCGGGACACGCTCAACTGAACACTGTCGGACGAGGCGCGCTCGACGTCGGCGATCGGGATGGTGATGTCGCGGTGACCCCAGAGATGCCCGTGCTCCAGTAGCAGGTGAGTGATCCTCGCCGAGGGGTCGATGAGAAACCCATCGACGTGCCCTACCTTGTGCCCGTCGCTACTGACGACTTCGCTCGCGCGGCGAACTTCGATCGTCCCGTCCGGCAGCCGGTCGTACGTCGTACTCACCACCGATGGGCCAACCCAGCTCTGACCCCAGCCATAGCCGTACGGGTAGCCAACGCCACCCACGCCACGCCCGACATACGGGTAGTACGGCCAGGCAAGCACGCGGCTGAGTCCGACGTCCCAGCCGCCATCCATGTGTGGCCACGTGTCATAGGACACGAAGTCGGTCGCTTCGACATCGGCCGCGTTCTTCACCTGCTCGGTCGACCACGACAGGACAACCTGGTCGTCGTCGCTCGAGACAACGGCGTCGATGGGGACGAGCCGAGCCTCGTCATGCTGGTGGTGCGGCTGCACGACGAGGTGCGTGACACGCCACCGCACGGGGTCGAGGACTACGTCCGCGATCTCTCCGCACGAGCCATCTGTTGCTACGGCCAGCATTCCTACCTTGATCTGCATGGCAATCCCTCTGTGGTTGGTCAATGGGTGCGCCCAACCCAACCTGGCCGTACCCATTGCGCGTCGCTACGAAACCTCGGATCCGAGACCAGCCCCGGTGGTCGAGCAGATCGCAGCGGCCGGTCAGCCGCTGGTACGGTGGTTGTTGACCGAAGGTGCCAACCCTCGATCACCGTTACTCCGGATCCCGGTAGCGCGATTTCGACGCACACTGCGAGAGGTTGCGAGATGGCCGCTCAAGCCAGACATCCCCGTGACGACCGCAGTCCCGCCGTGGTGACGCACGAGCTCACCAAGACCTGCGGCGGCGTCCATGCGGTCATCGATGTCGAGATGCGGATCGAGCGTGGCGCAATCGTCGGGTTGCTCGGACCGAATGGGTCTGGCAAGACCACGCTGATCCGGATGCTGTCGACGCTGCTGCGCCCGACGTCGGGCCAGGCGCTGGTCGGCGGGTTCGACATCCGTGAGCACCCCGCCGACGTACGTCGCTGCATCGGGCTGACCGGGCAATTCGCCGCCGTCGATGAGTTCCTCACCGGCCGTGAGGTCACACGATGACCCTGCTCTCCGCCACATCCTCCGCGACCACCGCGGAGAGCAGGCAGCTGCACCCATCGGTGGTCACAGAAGTGCTGCAACTCACGGGCCGCAACCTGCGCAAGATCACCCGCGAACCGACGCTCGTTTCTTCTCGCTGGCGATGCCGATCATCATGCTGACCCTGTTCGGTCAGGTCTTCAGGTCGATAGCGCAGACCCCGAACTTCCCCACCGGCGTGTCCTACATCGACTATCTGCTGCCGGCGGTCCTGTGCACGACGCTCGTCCAGAGCGCCACACGTCAAGCACCGCGATTGCGACCGACCTGGACTCCGGCATGATCGACCGGTTCCGGTCGATGCCGATTCATGCCTGGACCGTGCTGCTCGCACGCAACCTGAGCGACGTCGCTCGCGGCATGACCCAGACCATCATGATCATGCTCGCGCTGGGGCTAGCCGTGTTCGGCTTCCGGTTCCACGGAACGGTCGTCGAAGCCATCGCAACGGTCTTCGTCGCGCTGCCGTTGAGCTTTGCGATGAACTGGCTGTTCATCTGGATCGGTGTGCTCGTCAAGAAGCCCGAGACCACCCAGATCGCCGGCATGCTCGTCACCTTCCCGCTGATGTTCGCGTCCAGCGCCTACGTGCCGATCGCATCGCTATCCGGATGGTTGCAGGCGCTCGCCAAGGTCAACCCCCTGTCCTACACCGTCGATGCTGCCAGAGGTTTCGCCCTCGGCAACCCGTCCGCCGGGACCTTGGGCAAGTCGCTACTCATCGCCGCCATCCTCACCACCGTCTCGATCGTCGGCGCCACCGCCAGCTATCGACGCATTGACCACTGATCGACCGGCTGTGCCAGTTCCCGCCGCTTCCCACCGCCTTCGCTGGATGGCCGCCGCTCTGCTCGTGATCGGCATCGGTGTCGGCGCGGCCCAGTACATGCACCTGTTCGCCGGAACCGACTCCACACCAGTGCCCCTCGACCACACCAAGCAGCACTATGACGCCTCAACCTCATCGAGTGTGAGTGAAGGAACCGTTCAACCTTCCGCGAGCACCGAACAGTTCCCCCCACCTGGCGTGTACGTGTATGCGACCACGGGTCGCGACAGCATCGACGCGTTGAACGGCGCACATCACGACTACCCGACTACGACCACCATCACGGTCACGCCGACGGCGTGCGGTGTGCAACAGCGATGGGACGTCCTCGAGCAACGCTGGGAGGAGTGGCAACGATGCGCCGACGGCACTGGGGTCAGTGAGCCACAGAGAACCAACTACGACGAGTTCTTCGGTCAGTCCCAGACCGACACTTGGATGTGCAGCGGCGACGCACGTCCCCTCGCTGCCGCGGCAGGGACGACTTGGACGAGAACGTGCACCAGCGGCGCGGCGACCGATAACTACGTCGGTGTGGTCGTTGGCACAGAGCCACAGGAAGTCGGGCCGTCGACGGTCGACACGCTCCATGTGCGGATCACCATCACCGACGACACGTCGTCGGACAGCCAGGTCATCGACACTTGGTACTCGACAGGCTCCGACCTCGTCATCGCGCAGACATCCAGCGTCGCGACCAGCAACAGCTCGCCGGTGGGCACCGTCCACTACACGGAGAGGTACGAGATCCACCTCACCTCGCTCACGCCGTTGAGCTGACGCCCTGTTGCGCAGCTTCGGGTGCTGCAGGCACGACGAGCACGGCGAAGTCTGCCTCGCGGAGCAGTTCACGCTCAACCGAGCCATCGACGACACGACTGAGCCAGCCGCGCTCATCGGCACCGATCACCACGACGTCGACGCGATGATGATGCGCCGCGACGATGATGGCTCTTGTCGGGTCGCCCACATCGCCGAGTGGTGTCGCCTGGGCGAGTCCGGCATCGCGAGTGACGGCCTCCGCACGCACCGCACCAGCGTCAGCCGTCCCGTTGCCCCGCGTCGGCGGCAGCCAGATCGATGGCCCGGCCACGGGCCAGACGTACGCCCACCTCAGTTCCGTGTACGGCCCGGGGCTGACATTGATGGCCAGGTAGGTCGCATCGTCGCCGAACAGCCGATGGGCCGCGCGAACGACGCTCTCTGAGATCGACGAGCCATCCACAGCGATCAGCACAGTGGGCCCGGTTGACACGGCAACGTCGGTCGGGCCTTCGACTGAGTGTGTGACTGCTCCAGTGGCTCGCCCTTGGGTGCCCAGCACACCACCCCTGCCCATCCCTCGACCGGATGTGACCTCGCCGACCGAGATGAACTCGTCGGTCCCAGCAGGATGGCCGGGCGGGTAGCCCTCGAACATTGCGTCGTTCGGTTCTCCGTAGATCATGTGTGGTCTCCTTGGGGAGGAAGTGGTACGACGAGAGTCGCAATGGTGGAAGCAGCTGTGATTCCGGCGGCGGTCGCCCCGTGCACCAGGCGGTCGATGCCGCCGCGAGCGTGTGTGGATACGACGAGCAGGCCGGACGGATGGGCGGCCAGGTAGCTGCGGATGCCCTCGACCGTCCCTACCGGATCGACCTCGACATGAACATCGATGTCGATGTCATGGGCAGACCCACGCGTTGCGAGGCCGGCCAACCAGTCGTTCAGGGCGTCGGTGTCGTTGATGCCCGCGAGCGAGATGACTGGTACGGCGACCGCGAGGATGGTGAGCGACATCCCTAGTAGGTGCGCCCAATAGGCGGCAATGCCGACGAGCGCCGACGACTCGTCGGTAAACGACCCGTCGTCGACGTCGTGATGTGAGCTGTCGCGGTCGACGCATACGACGACTCGATCGCCGGCGAGTGGCTCGGCCCAGACTTCACCCATGTAGAGGGGGCGGTCGGCGAGTGGCCCGATCATCACCACCGGTCGACCCTGCAGCTGGATGAGCCCACGCGCTGCGGATTCCACGACGGCACCGGCGAAACGATCGTGCGCATGGGTCGACATGCACACGATGCACTCACCGAGTTCGTCGGCGAGCGCGGCAATCGCAACGACCGGGTCGTCACCGACGACCGTGTGTATTCGCTGATCGGTCGACGCGGTATTGAGCGCTGCCGCTGCATCCAAACGGAGCTGAGCAAGAACATCCGGGCCCGTGGCCACACTGACCGTGTGCACCGTTGCCCCGAGCCGAGATGCAAGAGCGTGCCCGGTCCTCAGTGCCACGGTGCTTCGCTCGGATCCATCCAGCGGGACGAGCACATGGCTGTACTGCATACCGGTGGAGTGACTCACCATCGCGCCTGTCTCGTCGCCGATGACATACGGGCACAAGGCCGCGTCGTCGATGCGGGCGCCACGCTCAACGTCCCTGTTCCTACCAAGGCTCGAAACACACTCCGCGCCGTGATCACCCGCGGCTCGCCATCCATCACGACCGCCAGCTCCCACCCGGCCTCCGCCACCAGCACTGCTGCCTCGAGCAACGGCATTTCGGCAGCAAAGACCGGCAGCGGCGTGAAGTCGCACGGCGCCAACTCGTCGTCAGGGGTCGACCCTTGCCGCAATGCGCTGGCCACCATTGCGGGAACTGTGACGTGCCGGATCATCGTTCCATCGAGCAGACCACAACTCGCGAACGGCCCGAGCATCATCAGTTCCCAGGGCACGTGCCACAGGGTGCCCGACGCCAAGACGACGATGTCCTCCGAGGGCAGACCTGCCACCGTGGTCAGCACGCCGACGGACCGCCCGGCGCTCATACGAGACCACGGTTCGGTGCCGTCGGGTCGACGCTGCCCACCATCCGCCCCAGTCGGCCGAAGCCGGCATCCTCGACGCGAATGGCACGGCTTCTCCGCACGAGCCGCTCGACCTCTTCGTGGTCACCTTGGCCGAGCGCCTCGGTCCACCGACCAACTGCGTCGCGCTGCCGGTCGCGGCGGGGCGCGTTCGACATGGCAGCGGGCCTCGGCGACGAACGCCCACTTGGTACCTCAGCCACGCGACACCTCTCAGGGTCATCAGGCGCAACCAAGGTCTGGAGCAACGCGGCGGGAGCTGAATTCGCTCTCCGGGTGGAACATAGCCAAAGCGGACAGGGTCGAGCAAGTACCAAGAATGCGAAGTTCCTAAAGCGATGGATGCGGTGCTACGGTCGCGACCAAGTTGCTCTGGACCTCGGCGACAGATGTGCGAGTGTGGCGCGTGCCGACCGAGGAGAGCAGATGTACCTGGCATTGCCGCCCCATGGCTGCTGCGACGAACACCTCCGCGTCACACGGGTGTCGCCAGCGGTCGTGCGCTGCGAATGAGCGATGACCTTGCAATTCGCATCGGGGTCGCGTTTGCTCGACAGGCAACGCAGGCTCCAGCCGCTCGGCTCTGTAGTGCGTGCGTCGAGATCCTCGATGTCTCCGGTGCTGGTGTGACGATCATGAGCGGCATGCACAGTGGCCCCGTGTGCTCATCCGATGAACGGATGGGTCGGCTCGAGGACCTCCAGTTCTCACTCGGCGAAGGCCCGTGCCGAGACGCGTTCGACATCGGCCGACCCGTGACCGAGCCCGACCTCGGGCAACGTGATACGGGTCGGTGGCCGAACTACACACAGCCTGCATTGATATTGGGTGCACGCGGGGTCTTCGCGTTTCCACTCAACGTCGGCAATGCTCGAATCGGTGTGCTCACGCTGTATCAGGATGCCGCCGGATCCCTCAGCGATGACCAGACTGCCGACAGTCTGGTCGTGGCCGACGTGCTCGCCCAGACGATGATGACCATCCAGGCCAGGAGCAGGCCGCCGTTGCTCAGCATCGACTTGACCGATGCCAACGCACACCGAACTGAAGTGCACCAGGCGTCCGGGAGGTTGGCCGTCCAACTGAACATCAATGTCGCCGAAGCACTCATGCGAATTCGGGCGCACGCATTTGTGACCGACCAATCGGTTGCCGACGTTGCCAAGAAGATCGTTGCCCACGAGTTGTGGCTCGACGACGACCGGACCATTGGCCAACAATGACTAGACTTTCACCGATACGAAAGGCCGCACACATGCCCCGTGAATCACTCCTTTCCAGCACGTTCTTGCAGCTTGCCGACACACTCGTCGCGGACTTCGACATCATCGATCTGTTGACAATGCTGGCCGACCGTTGTGTCGAGCTCGTCGATGCCGACGCAGCCGGAATCCTCCTCGCCGACAGCGACGGCAACCTGCGATTGATGGCTGCGTCGAGCGAGCAGGCTCGCCTGCTCGAGCTGTTCCAGCTACAGAATGACCAGGGCCCCTGTGTGGAGGCCTACACATCGGGGCAGCCGGTGAATTGCATCGATCTACGCGAATCTGTTGACCGGTGGCCACGGTTCACGCCGTACGCCGTCGGCGCCGGCTTCGAGTCCGTCTACGCGTTCCCTATGCGCCTGCGCGACAACATCATCGGAGCGATGAACCTGTTCAGCGTCAGCATCGGCCCGCTGCCCGCGGCCGACGTCCAGCTCGCGCGGGCACTTGCCGACGTCGCAAGCGTCGCCATCTTGCAGGACCAAGCTGCCCGCGAGTCCCGGGTTCGAGACCTCCAGCTGCAGAACGCTCTGGATAGCCGGGTCGTCATCGAGCAGGCGAAGGGAATGGTGTCCGAACGCGGCGAAGTCGACATGGCGGGCGCATTCAACCTGATCCGGAACCACGCACGACAGAACAACCTGCAGCTGACGCGAGTTGCTGAACAAGTTGTCGCCGGCACCCTCACCTTCGAGAACCTCAACACCGCGTTGACCAAGCATTCTCGACAGACACGCTGACTCTCGTCGGCGGCCGGGGTAGGGTACCCGGGCGCTCCCTTCGATCCGGACCCTGTCGTCCTGGCGCCCATCCATCGGAGGAGACCGCCCATGATCGAAGGCACCAGCACGGCCGTTCAGCTCATCGACCGATTCGAACTGATGGTGGGTGTGGTCGACGACTATGCCATCTTCATGCTCGATGCCGACGGAACCGTTGCCACATGGAACCGTGGAGCTCAGCGAATCAAGGGCTACACGGCCGAGGAGATCATCGGACGGTCGTTCACCGTCTTCTACACGCCGGACGATCTGGCCAGTGGAAAGCCGGCTCGCGAGTTGCAGGCCGCGGCGGCGTCAGGACAACACCACGACGAAGGCTGGAGAGTCCGCAAGGACTCATCCATCTTCTGGGCCAATGTTCTGATCACGGCGATCTACGACGTCGACGGTCGTCTCATCGGATACGCGAACGTGACGAGTGACGAGACCGACCGCAAGATCGCAGAAGGGCTGATCCAACGGGCGCATCTCATGACCGAACGCGATCGTGTCGCCTGCGAGTTGCAGGAGACGGTCGTACGCCAGATCTTTCGAGCCGGGCTCCGACTCAGCGCAATAGCCAACCTCATCAGCGATCCGCAGATCACGAGCAGGGTCCTCTCCAGCATCGCCGACCTCGACGTCACACTCAAAGAGATCCGCGCTGTCATCACCGGCCAACACCCCGATCGACTCGCTCCGCGGCCACACGCGACAGTGCGCTCGGCCTCTCGCGGTCACAACGTAATGGGAAGACGCGCCGGGCGATTCACCGCGTCGTCCTGAACAGGCGCTGATCGACCAGTGCGCTTGCGTCATCCGCCCGCACAGTCGGGCGGCGTGTTCGTCTCGCACCACACCGCCTTGGCCCCGCTGTGACCGGCGAGGATCACGGTCGTGACGGTGCCGACCGATGCACCGACAACCAGCAGCGCCAGCAACAGTGACACCCACCGCGGAATGGAGGTTGTGGCGGACCCCGCAAACCCGTCCGCTGCGCTGACTCGGCCCTTTGCGGCGCGACGCTCCATGAAGTACGGCACCACGATGTAGGCGGCCAGAACCACGAGGAAGATGATTGCGAACACCTGCGCCGTGTCACCGGCTTGGGCATGATCCTCCCAACCTGATGCGGCGGCGGTGCCTTCCTTGCTCACGATTCGTTCCTCGAGGGCCTCGCCGGCGTCAGCGGCGAAGATCGCACCGATCGTTCCGGCCACACCCACACCGAGCACCGCCCAGCGATAGCGCACATGCCACGCGGGGCGAATGAGCATCATCACGACGCCAACCGCCGCCAAGGGTAGTAATACCGCGGGGATGTGCACGAACAATGGGTGCGAAGGAATGCCGAAGAAGGTGTTCATCCGCCCGATCGTGACTTGTTCCGAGACACATCGACAGAGGACAAGGACCACGACTGCACCCTGCGTCGCAACACGCGTCGCAACACGGCAAGGGTTTGCGAGATCGTGGAGCCAGGCGACTCAGGGCTGGCCGGGTAGTATCCGGGAGTGGCCAGACAGATTCCCGACAAACCCGCCACGGTCCCGTCGTGGACGTTCCTGACCAACCACGCCCACGTGATGGTCTGCATCGCCCAAGACCCTGAAGTTCGTCTCGCCGAGATCGCCCGCCTCGTGGGCGTGGGCGAACGGGCCGTGCACAGCATCGTGCAGGATCTCGTCGATGCCGGTTACGTGCTGCGCACGAGGAGCGGGCGCCACAACGTGTACGAGGTTCGTCTCGACCGTCCGTTGCGGCACCCGCTCGAAGCAGGTCATCAGATCATCGAAGTGTTCGGCCCTCTGACCAGCGATCGCCCGCAGCAACGCTCGCCGAGCGTTCAGTAGCGCAGGATCGCGGCGATGCGTTGGTGTTGTTCGAGGGCTGCAGGGGCCGTGATCACGGTGCTGCCACCGTGGCGGAGAACGGCTTCGATGGTGTCGTCGACGATGTCGTCGTTGACGTCGGGGTGGTCCGGGTCGTCGGCCGGATGGAGCTGGCTGTTCTGGTCGATGCGTGCCGGCACGGCGTAGTCCTCCTCGACGATCAACGTATCGATGCGCCCTTCATTGGCGAGTGGCCAGATCTCGTGGATGCCGCCGGCGTAGCGACTGGTCGACATTGCCTGGTCGAGTCGCGCCATGGCACGGCGGTGGTCGTTGCGGAGCCAGTCGGTGACCAGTGGCCAGGCGGCAGAGTGGAGGTCCATCCAGCTGCTGCGGTCGTGGTTGCCCGGGATGAATCCGATGGTCTCGAACAACTCAGGTGCCACGATCTGTCGGACGGACCGTTGTACTCCCGCGACGACAGTGGGCAGGGGATGATGACCGTGTTCGTTGCGGAGGTAGCGGGCGACGTTGCGGCTCCAGGCAGCCGCGTTGTCGTCGTCGCTGCGGGTCAGTGGCCAGGTGTCGTCGAGTTGTTCTACGAGTCGTTGACGGTCGCCGATGAGAAGCCGGGTGATTCGCTCGCTGACAGTGACCACTCGATACTGGGCGGTCCGGTTGAGATCAGCGACGAGGTCGCGAGTCGCGAAGGTGTCGTCGATGATGAGGCGTTGATCAACAGTCCGCCCGAGGCGAACTGCCGCCGTGTACTCCGGTGACACACACAGCGCCAGTGCGCGAGCTGACGGCTGGTTGGTCTGCCCTGTTATCAGATCCGCGAGACGAGAGATCAGTGCGGTCCTGAGACGATCGCTGACATCGCCATCGAGGCGGTTGTCGGCCTCGCATGCGAAACGGAACGCTGTATCGACGTCGTTGGGAATCAGTACCGAGCCAGGAGTGGTGTTGATCAGCACGGTGATGCTCGGGTAGCCGCGCTGCTGTTGAAGTTCGGTGAGCAGGGCTTTGTTCATGACGCCGATTCCTTTCGGGTGGTGCGTACAAATCCCGGGTTGGGATCTGGGAACTTTTCAGTCGCAGGCGACTGTGTTCGCGGGTTGCGGGATTGGTTGAGCCAGCGTTGGGTGGCTGGGACCAGAACAGCGAGCGAGCAGACGCCTGCAAGGAGCACGCCCAGCCCGAGGGCTCGATGTTCGGCCGCGATCACCGCAGCTGCGGCCCCGCCGGTGATCAACGCACACGCTGAGATCGCCAGCGCTGCTTGAACGGTGCGTCGGCTCTGCAGCTGGGCCGTAGCGGTCGCAGCCCGATCTCGGATACGGTCGAGCAACCGTCCAGCCCACTCGAGTTCGGTCCCCAGGATGACCAGCCCGGCGGCAACGACGACGATGCCGGGCCCCGGAAGAACGAGCATCGTCAGACCAGCGCCGAGCACGACGAAGCCGGCAATGACGACCAACATCCGCTTGGTGCCAATCGCGACCTGCCGTGCCCTGTGGGAAAAGGCGACTCTCATAATCGTGGGCCTTTCGATGAACGCCGAGCGCTCGATCGAAGGTCTCTCCCACTCGGTAGAGCCGGGCTGCCGAGACCGATGGGCGGTCCGTGATGGCGGCAGTTCCGTGTTGGGATACTCCCCTTCAGAGCAATGACCCTACCAGCGCTGTTCGTAACATGCAACGCCTGCCATGTTTTAAGAAGCGTTCAAAGTTCTCTCAGGGTCGGGAGAGTCGGGCGAGCCGGTGGCCGGGACGGACAGCTGCCGCGCACATCGCACCGACCTCGAGATCTCTACCTGGTTCGGCGTCAACGATCAGTTGCGTGCCGTCGGTGCGAACGATCGTGTGCCGCCACACCGCTCCACGGAACTCACGCTCGACCACCCGGTCGAGGCCGCCACTGACGAGTTCGAGCTGATGAGGTCGAACAATCTCGAACTGGCCGTCACCGGACGGCAGCAACGACATGGTCCCGAGGAACCCGGCGACGAACTCGTCGTTCGGCACGGACCACACCACCTCGGGGCGGTCCACCTGAACGATGGCGCCGTCACGCATGACCGCAACGCGGTCGCCGAGCGCGAGCGCCTCATCACGATCGTGGGTGACCAGCAGCGCGGTCGCGCCGCGCTCGCGCAGCGCGGCGACGACGTCGGCGCGCAGTCCGTCGCGTAGCGACGCGTCGAGGTTGGCGAAGGGCTCGTCGAGCAGCACCGCCGCCGGGTCGGGGGCCAACGCCCGAGCCAGTGAAACCCGCTGCTGCTCACCGCCGGAGAGCTCGTGCGGGTAGCGATGCGATGTACCGGGGAGCCGAACGAGTTCGAGCATCTCGTCGATCCGTTCGGCGCGGCGGCGCCGATCGAAGCGTCGCAGACCGAACCCAACGTTGCGACCGACAGTCAGGTGCGGGAAGAGTGCGTGCTCCTGGAACACCAGCCCGACGCGGCGACGTTCGGGAGCGACATCGGTGACGTCGAGCCCGCCGAGGGTGATCGTGCCGCTGGTCGGCCGTTCGAGTCCGGCGATCAACCGCAGCAATGTCGACTTGCCACACCCACTGGGTCCAACGAGCGCGAGCAGTTCCCGGTCGCGTACTTCCAGCGTGACATCGTCGACGACGCGGCGAGCGCCGATGCGACGAGTCACCGAGACGAGCCCGACGTCAGCGGTCATGGCAGCGGTCACGTCAGCGGTCACGACACCACCTCGGCGCCGCGTTCGACCGACCACAGCAGCGCGGCGACGAGTGGCATGCCGATCGCGACGATCATCAGCGAAGGCACCGATGCCTGCACCCACAAGCTCTCCGATGTCGCCTGCCAGACCCACACAGGAAGTGGCTCGACACCGAAGGGGCGCAGGAGCAGGGTGACCGGCAGCTCTTTCAACGAGTCGATCGCTACGAGTGTCGCAGCCGCGATGATGCCGGCGCGAGCCAGCGGCAGCTCGACCCGAGTCGCCACGCGCAGCCGCCCCGCCCCCAGCGTGCGTGCCGACGCGACGGCGCTGGGCGACACCTTGCCGACACTTGCACCGATGCCCTGGTGCGCGACGGCGAGGAACCGAACGACCATGGCATACACGAGGCCCGCGAGCGAGCCGACCAGCAACACCTCACCAGGCCACCACCCCCGGCGATCGACCGCAGCGAGGGCAACGACGACGCCGATCGCAACGACCGGTCCGGGTACTGCGTAGCCGAGGCTTGCGAGGCGGCCGAGCGCTGCGCCCCACCGGCCCCGTTCACGCGCAATGAACACCATGGTCGTGCCGATGACGAGGCAGGCAATGGTCGCCAAGCCTGCGACCTTCAGTGACGACACGACGTGGAAACCGAGGTCGCCAGAGATGCTCTGGGTCTGGCCGAGCTGCTGTGCCCGCAGTGCCCAGCGAGCGAGCCGCACGACGGGCACAGCGACCGCAATGAACAGCACGCCCCATCCCGCGACGTTGACCACCACTGTCCGCAGCCCGGTGACGGGACGGGCGACCGACCCGCCGC
Organism: Acidimicrobiales bacterium; assembly: GCA_038328705.1. Taxonomy (GTDB): domain Bacteria; phylum Actinomycetota; class Acidimicrobiia; order Acidimicrobiales; family Ilumatobacteraceae; genus UBA668. The sequence continues at coordinate 45,117 of JBBQMG010000011.1, forward strand.
GAACGCCGGACTGCGTGTAGCGCGCCCGGCCGCGTAGCGCTCGTTCGACGAGGATCAGACTCATCGCGGCAACCACGAGGACCACCGCGAGCTCGGCAGCGGCGTCGCGATCGCCGGTGCCGAACCAGACGCGCAGAACACCATCGGCGACGGTCGAGACGTTGAACAGACGGACCGTGCCGACGTCGGTGAGCACCTCCATCGCCACGAGCGCAGCACCGGCAGCGATCGACGGCCGTGCCATGGGGACGACGACACGCCACCATGCCGTGAACGACGAGCGTCCGAGAGTGCGAGCGACGTCGACGGTTCGGGGCGACTGCTCGCGAAACGCGGACCAGGCGAACACGTAGACGTAGGGGTACAGCGAGACGATCAGCACCGCCGCGCACAGCCAGATGCTGCGCACCGCCCGAGCGCCGAGCGGCGACTGAAGGGTGTCGAGCCACACGAACCCGAGCACGTAGCCGGGAATCGCGATCGGCGTCATCAGCAACCAGCTCAGCAGCCGGCGCCCACGGAACTCATGGGCACTGACCAGCCAGGCGAGGGCCGTTCCCACGACAACGGCGCCGGTGACGACAAGCGTGACGAGCGTGACCGTGTCGACGAGCATGCCAGGCAGACGGGTCTGCCACAGCTCTCGCCACACCTCGGTGCTGGGGTCGGCGATCGACCACACGATCACTGCCACGGGGGCGGCCATCACGACCGAGACAACGACGAGCAGCGCCCATCCGGGTCCGCGCCCTGGGCGCCACGCGATCATTCGTAGCCGACGCGGCTCAGCAGCGCGACGGCTGCAGGCTGGAACTCGCCGAGGCGCACGATCACGGCCGTGTCGCCCTTGAACGGACCCCAGGCAGCGACGACTTCGGTGGGCTGTACCGCCGGGTCGGCGGGATACTCGAAGTTCGCATCGCTGAAGGTCTTCTGCCCATCAGTGGCCAACCACTCCAGCAGCCGCAGCGCGCCCGCTGGGTTCGGAGCGTTCGTCGTGATGCCTGCTGTGCTCACGTTGACGTGGGCACCGCGGCCGTTCTGCTCGGGCCACGTGATGGCGACCGGGAAGGCCGGGTCCTCGGTCTGCAACCGACCGAGGTAGTAGGTGTTGGCGATGGCCACGTCGCACTCGCCGGCGACGATGGCCTTGTAGATGTCGGTGTCGCTGTCGATGTACAGCGGGTCGTTGTCGACCCACGACGACACCATCGCCTCGGCGGCCGGCTCGCCCTCTGCAGCGATGATGCTGGCCACCAACGACTGCGTGTAGGGATGCGTGCTCGGGCGCAGGCACAGCTTCCCCTTCCATGCCGGATCACCGACGGCGGCGTACGTCGTCGGCGGCGAGTCAACTCGTTCAGTGCTCGAGACGATGACCCGCGCCCGCCGGCTGAGCGCGAACCATGTGCCGTCCGGGCTGCGCAGTTCGGCGGGGATCGCGTCGAGCGTGTCGCTCTCGACCGGTGCGAGCACCCCGGCCGCAGCGGCGAGTTCGACGTTCGCGGCGTCTGCGGTCATCAGCAGGTCGGCAGGAGTGTTCGCGCCCTCAGCGACCAGGCGCTCACGAAGCTCGGGGTCTTTTCCGGTGGTGAAGCGCACTTTGATGCCGGTGGCGGCGGTGAACTCGTCGAACACCCCTTCGATGCCGTAATGGCGGCCGGTGTACACCGTGACGGTCTGCCCGTCGCCCTCCGCCGGCGCTGCGGTGTCATCACCGCAGGCGGCAGGAACCAGGGTGCCGATCAGCACCGTTGCAGACAGGAACGTACGTGTTGATGTCCTCATAGTTAGGTTACCCTAACCATTTACGAGAGGCGATGCCAACTTACACTTGTCGCTTCCTCAGCCTCAGGTCACCGATCGCTCTCCCCACGACAAGGAGGCGCACTCCGGTTAGAATCTGCCACAGTTTTGTGGAGCCTGAGCGACGAATGGAGGGGTGTTGGACCGCCTGCAGTATGTGGCCCTGATGATCGCTTGCTTGGTGCTCACGCTGCCGTTGGAATTCTTGTTCGGTGCTCGCGTGTGGCGTCAGCCCAAGCGCCTGGTCCGCTCGGTCCTGCCCGTCGCGCTGTTCTTCCTCGCGTGGGACATGTGGGCGACGAACCGCGGCGACTGGGGTTTCAACCCGAAGTACACGATCGGGTGGACCCTCCCAGGTGGAATGGTGGTCGAGGAGATTCTCTTCTTCGTCGCCGTCCCGGTCTGCACGTTGTTGACGCTCGAGGCCGTACGCAACATGCTGGCGGGCACCACGCCGCTACAACGATGGGTACGGACACGCTGATGCCGATCTATCCGGTGCTCGGTGTCTCGGCCGCCGTCGTGGTCGTCGCGCTCGAGCTCCTCCACTTCCGCTCAGGAATCTTTCGCAGCCGCAACTACTGGTTGTCGATGGTCATCGTGGTCGGGTTCATGATCGTGGTCGACGGCTGGCTGACGAAACTGTCGGCACCGATCGTCATCTACAACGACGCCAACACCAGCGGCATCCGGCCGGTGTGGGACGTCCTCATCGAGGAGTACGCCTACGCCTTTGCGCTGTTGACGATGGTGATCCTGTTGTGGGACCGGTCGGCGCCGGCGACTCCCGACCCGGCGCGGCCATCATGAGAGCCGTCATGCTGGTCGCGCTCGGCCTTCTCGCGTTCGTGGCCATGGAGGGCGTCAGCTATGCGACCCACCGGTGGTTGATGCACGGCCCGGGAATGGTGTGGCACCGCAGCCACCACTCGCCGTCGACCACACGCCTCGAGGCCAACGACCTCTTTCCCGTGGTGTTCTCGGCGATCGGGTTCGGCACTTTTCTTGCCGCCTCACTGCTGGGTTCTGTGCCGCTGTTCTGGGTGGCGGGCGGCGTGACCGCATATGGCCTCGCGTATGCGTTCGTGCACGAGGTCTACATCCACCGGCGAATCGGTGTGAACGTACCCGACCGGCGATACCTCGTCTGGATGCGCGACTCGCACCACATCCATCACGCACTGGGTGGCGAGCCCTACGGAATGTTGTTCCCTGTCGTGTCGGTGGCCCGGCGCGCCGAGGCCGCTCGCCGAGAGGCGCGGCGCGAGAGCACACGCGAGACACGCAGCCGGTTGTAGCGCTGGATGGCGATGAACGGGGCGTTGACGGCGAGCCCGTAGACGACCATCACGCCCGTGATCCACAACGGGTTCCACAGGAGGAAGATCGGCGAACACGCGGCAGCCGACCAATGACCGATCTCGGCTCTCCGGGTGGACGCGGCGAACTGTTGCAAGCCGGCGTCGTCGAGTGCGGGGAGAGCGCGCTTGGACACGCCGCCCTCGAACAAGGCGCCTGCCTCCGGTAGCCGGTCTTTCCAGTCGTGCACCCGCAGGACTTCCCACACTCGCCCTGACCGCTCCCAGCCACGCAAGGTCGTCAGCCACGTGTCGCGTTCGCAGAGCCTCGCCGGCAACCGGTGCGCAAGGTAGCCGGTACCGGCATGGATGATGCCCCAGGCGACGATGGCGAGGCCTACCATCACCCAATTGCCGAGGTGCACGAGCGGCAGGGTCACGAGTCTCGCTCCGCGCGGGCGAGGACGGCGCGTCCTCGCCACTCGACCGGCCACCCCAGTGCCGTCGCCACCATCGAACGGACGAACACGAC
>JBBQMG010000012.1:0-46617 GCA_038328705.1 Acidimicrobiales bacterium
CCTTCTGATGGACGAGCCGTTCGGGGCGCTCGACGAGATGACTCGCGAGCACATGCAGACCGAACTGCTGCGCATCTGCGCCGAGACCAAGACCACGGTCATCTTCGTCACGCACTCGATTCCCGAAGCGGTGTACCTGTCTACGCGGGTGGTGGTCATGTCGCCGCGGCCAGGTCGTGTCACCGACATCATCGACGTGCCGCTGGGTGCGGATCGCGATCTCGACACTCGCGAATCGGGCGACTTCTTCGGCAAGATCACCGAGGTGCGCGAGGCCCTTCGCGGCGCCGAGTACGGCACCGTCGGCCACGCTCCCAAGGGAGTTGACGATCGGTGACGGCCCGCCTCAGCCCTGTGCTGCACGCACTGTGGCCGCCGGCGTTGCTCGGCGCGCTGATGCTGTCGCTGTGGCAGCTGGTGGTGCGCGGCTTCGACCTTCAGCCGTACTTTCTCGTGGCGCCCACCGACATCTGGGTGGCGCTGACGGACAACTGGAGCAACGTCTGGGAAGCGATGCAAGTGTCGGGCACCAACGCTGCCTTTGGCCTGTTGTTCGGCACCATCGCCGGCGTACTGCTGTCCTTCTTGCTCAGTCGTTTTCGAATCGCCGACGAGCTGATCACGCCCATGGCGGTTGCCATCAATGCGATCCCCGCGTTCGTACTGGTGTCGGTGTTCAACAACATGTTCTCCAGTACCAGCGAGGTACCGCGCCGGCTGATGGTGACGCTCGTCGTCTTCTTCGTCGTGTTGGTCAATGTCGCCAAAGGCCTGCGCCAGGTCGAGCCCGTCCACGCCGAACTGATGCGCAGCTACGCCGCCAGCGGCTGGGAGGTAATGCGCAAGGTGCGCATTCCGAATGCCATCCCATTTCTGTTCACCGCGCTGCGCATCTCGGCTCCACTGGCGGTCATCTACGCTTACGTGTCGGAGTACTTTGGTGGTGCGCAGAACGGCCTCGGTAGCAGGATCACCAGCAACATCGCCAACTCGAAGAACGCTGTCGGCTGGGCATATGTCACCGGTGCCTGCTTGCTGGGGCTGGGTTTCTACTTGATCGCAATTGTCGTGGAGGCGGTCGCCACACCGGGCGGCCGCAACCGCAATCGGGAGGGTTCGTGACCCACCCGCACAGGCCTAGAGGAATCATTCCAAAGGGGGAGGAGCAACAATGAGAAAGCAACGAAACAAGGGTGTGATCGTCGCCTTGGTGGCACTCTCGATCGTGGCCGCAGCTTGCGGCGATGACGGGACCACCGCGGATACGACGGCACCGGCGGAGGCCACCGCGCCAGCAGAGACGACGGCACCGGCAGAGACGACGGCACCGGCAGAAACGACGGCTCCCGGCGATACCGCAGCGTCCGGCGATTGTGCCGAGCTGACTCCGGTGAAGTTGCAGCTGCAGTGGGTCACACAGGCCCAGTTCGCCGGCTACTACGCCGCTGTCAACAAGGGTTACTACAAGGACCAGTGCCTCGACGTCACCATTCTCGAAGGTGCTGTCGACATCACACCGCAGACCGTCCTCGCCAATGGCGATGCCGACTTTGCAATTGCGTGGGTGCCCAAGGCGCTCGCCAGCCGTGAAGCCGGTGCCGACATCGTCGACATCGCACAGGTGTACCAGCGCAGCGGCACCCTGCAGGTGAGTTTCAAGGACAAGAACATCACCAGCCCGGCGGACTTCGCCGGCAAGAAAGTTGGTAACTGGGGCTACGGCAACGAATTCGAAGTCTTCGCCGCCATGACCCAGGCCGGTATCGACCCGGCCTCGGTTGACAACGTGGCACAGCAGTTCGACATGGTCGGCCTGCTGGAAGGCGACATCGATGCCGCCGAGGCAATGACCTACAACGAGCTTGCACAGGTGCTCGAGACGATCAACCCCGACACCGGCAAGCTGTACCAGCCCGAAGACTTCAACGTCATCTCGTACGAGGACGTCGGCGTCGGCATGTTGCAGGACGCAATCTGGGCAGACGGCACCCGTCTGGCCGATGCTGACTACAAGGCCATGGCTGTCAGCTTCGTCGCCGCTTCGCTCCAGGGTTGGGCGTTCTGCCGCGACAACGCGGAAGAGTGCGCAGGCATCGTCAGCGATCTGAGCCCAATCCTGGGTCTCACCCACCAGACGTGGCAGATGAACGAAGTCAACAAGCTCATCTGGCCCGCCGACGGAGGTGTTGGCTACATCGATTCCGCAGCATGGGACCGTACGGCCAAGATCTCGCAGGAGACCAAGAACCTGGAGGGCAGCACCGTGCTGACCAAGGCTCCTGACGCCAAGGCATACACCAACGACATCGTGACCGCAGCGCACGCGCTGTTGAAGTCGATGGGCGTCGACATCAACGGTGCCGACTTTGCCCCGATCGATGTCACCCTCACCGAGGGCGGCGCCTGACCAAGGGTGAACACGCACAAGTGGTGGGGCGGGTCGCTTCGGCGGCCCGCCCCTCACGCGTCGCGCCCGCGATGGTGGCCGGCGCGCCGTGGCTCTTCGTGGTGCTGTGGAGCACCGGCTTCATCGTTGCGCACTACGGAACACAAGACGCTGGGCCGCTGACGTTCCTGGCCATCCGGCTGACGCTGGCCGCGGTGGTTCTCGGTGTCATCGCGTCCGCCTCGGGAGCGCCGCGGCCGACACGATCGCAGGTGCTGTGGGCCGGTGTGGTGGGCATTGCGATGCACGCCGTCTATCTCGGCGGAGTCTTCCTCGCGATCAGTTGGGGAATGCCGTCGGGAATCGGCGCCCTGATCGCCGGCCTCCATCCGGTGCTGACCGCCATCGCCGGGCGCGCAGTGCTGGGCGAACGTCTGCGGCGACTGCAGTGGCTGGGTGTCGCGCTCGGCTTCGCGGGCGTGATCATGGTCGTCGTCGATCGATTGCTGGCGAAGTCGGTCGGGCTCAGCGGGGGAGCGCTGTTGGCGGCCAGTCTCAGCGTGCTGGCGATGAGCGCGGGCACGTTGCTGCAGCGCCGCTACGGCAACACGACACCGTTGCTGTGGGGCACCGCCACTCAGTACGTCGTCGCTGCGGCCGTGCTCGCGTTGGCGGCGACGGTCCATGCCGACGAGGGTTTCACGCCCACCGCGCAGTCGCTGTTCGCACTTGCATGGGCGATCATCGTGCTCTCGATAGCGGCGGTGTTGATCATGCTGTGGCTGTTGCAGCGCGAGGCGGCAGCGAAGGTCAGTAGCCTCTTTTTCCTCACGCCGGCGCTGAGCACCATCGAAGGAGCCATCCTGTTCGGCGAGCAACTCGGCCTGATGGCCGTGGTGGGTCTGGCCGTGGCGCTCGCTGGAGTAGCGCTGACACTGAGGCCAGCGAGGTAGCGTGCGCAGTGAGGGCGGCAACGACGCCGGACCTCGCACCAGGAGGTGGCCCATGACGGACACCAAGCCCATGAACGTCGACGCAAGAACCGACCGGCAGCCGGAGCAGATCTCCCATGTCGTTGTCAGGTTCGCCGGCGATTCCGGCGACGGGATGCAGCTCACCGGTGACCGATTCACCTCGGCGAGCGCGCTGTTCGGTAACGACTTGTCAACCTTTCCCGACTACCCGGCAGAGATCCGCGCGCCAGCGGGCACCGTCAACGGAGTGTCGAGTTTTCAGGTCCACATCTCGGACCACGACATCACCACGCCTGGCGATGCGCCCAACGTGCTGGTGGCGATGAACCCGGCAGCGTTGAAAGCCGACCTGCATCGGCTAGAGCAGAACGGGCTGCTGATCGTCAACAGTGATGCCTTCGAAACCCGCGACCTCGACAAGGCCGGCTACGACCACAACCCGCTCCACGACGACTTTCTGTCGGCATACCGCGTGGTCGAGATCCCGATGACGACGCTCACCCGGCTGGCAACCGAGCCGCTGGGTGTGAAGGCTCGCGACTCCGAGCGATCGAAGAACTTCTTCGCGTTGGGCGTGGTCTCGTGGCTCTATTCGCGCCCGACCGAGCCCACCCTGGAATGGATCGAGAGCCGCTTCAAGGACCTCGTGAAGGCCAGTAACATCGCCGCCTTCAAGGCTGGCTACAACTTCGGTGAGACCAGTGAGCTGTTCGATCACCCGTACCAGGTCAAGCCTGCTCAGTTGCCGCCGGGCCAGTACACCAACATCAGCGGCAACGTGGCCCTTGCCTGGGGGTTGGTGGCGGCCGGGCAGATGGCGAAGCTGCCACTCTTCCTGGGGAGCTACCCCATCACGCCTGCCAGCGACATCCTGCACGAGCTGTCGAAGCACAAGCACTTCGGCGTTCGCACCGTGCAGGCAGAGGACGAGATTGCGGCCGTCGGTATGGCGCTCGGTGCCGCCTTCTCGGGGCACCTTGGCATCACCACCACCAGCGGCCCTGGCCTGGCACTGAAGAGTGAAACGATCAGCCTGGGAATCTCTCTGGAGCTGCCGCTGCTGATCATCGACATTCAGCGCGGTGGTCCCTCCACGGGTTTGCCGACGAAGACCGAGGCCGCCGACCTGAACATCGCGATGTTCGGCCGCCACGGTGAGGCACCGTTGCCGATCGTCGCCGCGTACAGCCCGGCCCAGTGTTTCGATGCCGCAATCGAAGCCGCTCGCATCGCATTGAAGTACCGCACGCCGGTGATTCTGCTCAGTGATGGGTTCCTGGCCAACGGCAGCGAGCCGTGGTTACTGCCCGACCTCGACACGTTGCCCGACATCTCGGTGCCGTTCCAGACGGAGATGAACCACGTTGCCGCTGACGGCACTCCCGAGTTCTGGCCGTACCTGCGCGACCCTGAGACGCTGGCTCGCCCGTGGGCGATCCCGGGTACCCCTGGCTTGATGCACCGTGTGGGCGGCATCGAGAAGGAGGACGGCACCGGCAATATCAGTTACGCCCCTGCCAACCACGAGAAGATGGTTCACCTGCGTGCCGACAAGGTGGCCGGCATCGCAAACGACATTCCGCTGGCAACCATCGTGGGCGACGAAGACGCCGAGGTGTGTCTCCTGGGCTGGGGCTCGACCTGGGCTGCCATCGACGCGGCGGTCCAGCGCACCCGCCGGGTCGGTACGAAGGTTGCCTGGATCCACCTCACGCACCTCAATCCGCTGCCACCGAACCTCGGTGAGCTACTGAAACGGTTCCCCAAGGTGTTGGTGCCCGAGCTCAACCTCGGCCACCTGTGTCGCATCATCCGCGCCGATTACCTGATCGATGCGAAGCCGATCAACAAGGTGCAGGGCCTTCCCTTCACCTCCGCCGAACTGGAAGCTGCCATCACGGAGGCACTGTCATGAGCGACGCCGTCATCAACGACACAATTGTTCCGATCACAACGAAGAAGGACTGGGTCAGTGATCAAGAGGTTCGCTGGTGCCCTGGGTGCGGTGACTACGGCGTGATGCATGCGGTGCAGACGCTGATGCCCGAGCTGGGCGTCGCGCCTGAGAACACCGTGTTCATCAGTGGCATTGGTTGCAGCAGCCGCTTTCCGTACTACATGAACACCTATGGCATGCACAGCATCCATGGCCGTGCGCCGGCCATTGCGACCGGCGTCGCGGTGGCCCGTCCCGACCTCGACGTGTGGGTGATCACCGGCGACGGCGACTCGTTGTCGATCGGCGGTAATCACCTCATCCATGCGCTGCGCCGTAATGTGAACCTGACGATCCTGCTGTTCAACAACCGCATCTACGGGCTGACCAAGGGCCAGTATTCGCCGACGTCGGAGACGGGCAAGGTCACCAAGAGCACACCCTTCGGTTCCATCGATCACCCGTTCAACCCGCTGTCTGTGGCATTGGGTGCGGAGGCCTCGTTCGTGGCTCGTACCCACGACCTCGACCGCAAGCACATGATCGAAGTCTTCCGCGCGGCGCACGCTCATCGGGGTGCATCGTTCGTCGAGATCTTCCAGAACTGCAACGTGTTCAACGATGGCGCCTTCGACGACATCACCAGCCGTCACGCCCGCGACGAGATGATGATCGATCTGCACCATGGGCAGCCGATTCGCTTCGGTGCGGACGGTCACCGCGGCGTGGTGATGGGCAGCGACGGTCAACTGCGCATCGTCGAAGTCGCCGACGTCGGCGAGGACGCGATCCTGGTGCACGACGCGAACCGCAGCGACCCTGGGCTCGCCTTCGCCCTGGCTCGCCTCTCTCACGACGACCACTCGGCCACTCCGTTCGGCGTGTTTCGAGATGTCGATCGTGGCGACTACGGCCAGATGGTCGGCGCCCAGTTGGCCGCCGCCTCCGAACGAAAAGGCCCCGGAGACCTGGCCGCCCTGCTCCGCAGCAACGGCACCTGGATGGTCAGCGCCTGACCGGGCAACCGTGCCTAGGGTTCGATGCCTAGGGTTCGATGATCGGGAAGCCGCCGAGGAAGGTGTCGAGGTGGTCGATGATCTCGTGCAGCGCGCTCAGGTCACCTTCCGACGCGAGTTGACCAGCCTCGACGGCCGCATCGATGGTGGTTTCGCCGGCGACGATTTGCGACAGCGTTTCGTGGGTCGTGGTGACCGTGAGATCGGCGTCAGGTAGCTGTCGGCCGGCGCGGTAGTGGACGGCGCGGTGGGACAGCCCCAGCGTCCAGCGCTGGTCGATGTCGGTGAACGCCAGATTGATGTTCACCTTCACGCCGCCCACCTCGTCGGCCTTCAGACGCATCGCCACCAGCGCCAAGAGTTGGTCGATGGGTAGGGCGCGCACCAGCCCGCGATTGGCGGCCGGGCGGCGCGGCGGGCCGCCGTGGCGTAGCTCTTGGGCACCCATCAGGTACGCATTGCGGAACGTGGCCGACTCGCTCTGGTAACCCATCTGTTCCAGCGCGTCGGCTTGCAGTGAACGAGCGGCTGTGTTGGTGGGGTCGGCGAACACGAGGTGGTTGACCAACTCGGCAACCCAGCGGTAGTCGCCGGCTTCGTATGACAAACGTGCCGTCGCGAGCAGCGCATCGGCGCCTCCGGCGAGTGCAACATAGCGCTGGCCGGCCTCCACCGGCGGGTGCGGGTGGAGGTGGCAGGGGTTGCCGTCGTACCAGCTCAGGTAGCGCTGGTAGACCGCCTTCACGTTGTGGATCAGGCTGCCGTAGTAGCCGATGGTGTGGCTCTCCTCGTAGTGCTCGATCGCGGGGCGAAGCAGCTCGGCGATCTCGGTGGCGACGTGTCCGTGGTTGGCCAGCCGCAGGGTTTGGTCGTGCACCCAGCGGTACAGGTCGCGCTGGCGGCACAGGAACTCGTGCACGTTCTCGGTGCCCCACCGCGGCCAGTGGTGCGATGCGAACATCACCTCGGTTCGGTCGCCGAACAGCTCGATGGCGTCGTCGATGTAGGTGCTCCACGCCAACGAATCGCGTGCCTGCGCGCCGCGAAGCGGGATCAGGTTGTGCATGTTGTGCGAGCAGTTCTCCGCCATGCACAGCCAGCCATGATCGGGGAAGAAGAAGTTCATCTCCGCCGGTGCTTCCGTCTCCGGGGTCAGCTGGAAGATGATGCGAATTCCGTCGACGACCAGTTCCTCGCCGGTGAACGTGATGTCTTTTGTCGGTGCAATCAGGCCGGGCAGGCTCAGCGGCGTGCCTTTGCCCAACCCACAATCGACGTGGCCCTTCGGCCCAGGGGGCAAGAGCGGACCGAACTGGTACAGCGCCCGTCGGTTCATCGCGTGGCCGGCGAGCAGGTTCTCGGCCACGGCCTCGCGCATGAAGTGCTCGGGCGCTATCACCCGACACTTGCCTGCGTCGACATCGGCCTGAGTGGTGACACCGAGCACGCCGCCGAAGTGATCGAGATGGCTGTGGGTGTATATCACGCCCGTCACCGGCCGCTCGCCGAGATGGGCGTTGGCCAGTTCGAGGCAGGCGCGCGCCGTGGCGGTGGTGGTGAGGGGGTCGATGATGACCCAGCCCGTCTCGCCGGCGATGAACGTGATGTTGGAGATGTCGTAGCTGCGCGCCTGCCACACGCCCGGCGCCACTTCGAACAACCCGTGGATGTTGTTCAGCTGCGCCTGACGCCACAGGCTGGGGTGCACCGTGTCGGGGTTGGGGGAGCCCTGCTGGATGAAGTCGTAGTTGTTGATGTTCCAGGCCTGACCGAAGTCGCCGTCGATGATGCCCGTCGGGTGCTGCGCGATGAGCCCACGCTCGGCGCGTTCGAAGTCGGCTGGATCGAAGGCTGGAACGCTCTGCGAGGTGACGGCCTGAGTGTGGGCGGTGGCGTCGTTGGCGGCTGAGCGAGGCAGATGGCTGGTGTCGGTCACGGCGCAATTGTTGCACCTTCGCCTGTGCCCGCCCGCAGCCTCGGGGCACCCCTCAGCCGCGGGTGATGGATGCGCCGGCGCCGATGTCAGCGGCGTCGGCAGCGCGGCGACCGGCGTGCCAACCGGCAGCGTTGAGGCTTCGGCTGCGCATCGTAGTTGCGTTGGGAAACGCCTCGATGTACGCGGCCTCGACCGCCGCCTCGCGGCTGGCGAGCACTGGCAGCAGCGACTCGCCGTACTCGAGGGCAGCCTCGGCGGCCACATGACTGCGCGCAGCCTCCAGCCGCTCGGCAATTCGGTGGGCGAAGGCGATGAGAAATGCCCGCCGGAACGACGGCGTACTGAGCTGTCGGTTACTGGCGGTTGCCGCCGCCGCCGCCCGCGTGGCCTGCACCAGCAGTGACGTGAACAGTAGGTCGGTGAGCTGCAGGTCGACCGGAAACCCCATGACGGTGCACAGGCCCGCGTGTGGCACCCAGATGCTGCGCACGCCGTTGACATCCGCAATGGCTGCCAGGAAGCTGGCCTTCTCCTCGGCATAGGGGTTGTCGATGTGCACACGTCGCGACTCGACGCCTGCCGCAAGGCGACTGCCGGCGGCCGCCGACGCGAGCACCGCTGCATCGATGGAGTGGCGAGTCATCATTTCCTGTGCCTTGGCGGTGAACGCCTCCGCCTCGGCATCGAAGGTGGTGGCCTCTGCCTTTGCCAGCAGGGCTCTGATCAGCTTCAACGCCTTGGCGTCGATGCCCTCCGTGGAGCGCGGCGTTGGCATGACGCCGCGGTTGGTGGCGCCCCACTGGGCGGGCGGCGTCAGTGCCATCGGCAAGCGGGGTAGCTGGCGCAACTGGGCCAGATACTGCACCGCAACCGTGAGCGCTTCCTCCGGGTGCTGTCGTTCGGTGCGCGCCCACCCCGCAATCAGGTCGCCGTGCCCGCCGATGACCGTGGTGCGATCTGCGTCGAGCACACCGAGATCCTGCAACTGGCTAAGCCACGGGTGAGGAGCGCGTTTCGGTGCGTCGAACCGACGAGCGTGGTCGGCGATGTAGGCAACGGTGAGGCGGCTGGCGCGAAGGGTCCATTCGCGCTTGACGACGTGCACGAGATCGGCGGGTTGCCATCCGCCGTCGAGCACATACTCGGTGACCTGGCGCAACAGCCGAGCGACGTGTGCGCTGGGTCGATCCAGCGGGTCTTCCTCGGTCTCCAACTTGTGCAGCATTGCCATCAAGTCAGTGAAGAGCGGCTTGTTGGCACCTGCCCCGAAGGCTGCCATACAGGCGATGCCGAGCAGTTCATCGAGTGTGTGCTCGACTCCGCCGCGACCAGCTCGAGGGCTGGCCGTGCGTTGTCGAGCGGCTCCTTGGCGCTGCTTGCGCGCCCTACGTTGTTGGTTGTTGCGTCCCATCGGGGGAGTGTGGCAGAGGGGTGCGCGAGGGTTTCGTGCGCTCGTGCTGCCGGCGGCTCAGCCGGTGTAGTACTGGTCGGCGACGGTCAGCGCGTCGTCCAGGATGGCCAGGCCTTCCTCGACCTGCTCGACGCTGGTCGTGCACGGGGGCGTGACCTGCAGTCGGTTGAAGTGGATGAACGGCCACAGCCCCTTCGCCTTGCAGGCGGCGGCCAGTTCGACCATCGGCTTTGCGTCGGCGCCGGCGGCGTTGTACGGCACGAGGGCCTCGCGGGTGGCGCGATCTTTCACCAATTCCAACGCCCAGAACACGCCGAGCCCGCGGACCTCGCCGACACTGGGGTGGTTGGCCTGCAACTTCTCGAGGCCCGGCCGCAACACGTCGGTGCCCAACATGCGGGCGTGTTCGATGATGCCGTCTTCCTTGAAGATGTTGATGCTGGCGACGGCGGAGGCGCAGGCGAGCGGGTGGCCCGAGTACGTGAGGCCGCCGGGGTAGACCTTGTCGCGGAAGGTGTCGGACACCTTGCGGCTGATGACCACGCCACCGATGGGGATGTAGCCAGAGTTGACGCCCTTTGCGAAACAGACGAGGTCTGGCTGGACACCCCACTTCTGGAAGGCGAACCATTCGCCGCAGCGACCGAAGCCGGCCATCACCTCGTCGCAGATCATCATGATGCCGTGGCGGTCGCAGCGCTCGCGGATGCCCGCCAGGTAGCCGTCGGGCGGCACCAGGATGCCGTTGGTGCCGACCACTGTTTCGATGATGATGGCGGCAACGGTGTGCCCGCCTTCAACCATCAGCACATCGTCGAGGTGCTGCAGCGCTCGCTGGCACTCCTCGGCTTCGCTGGTGCTGTGGAAGGCGCTGCGGTAGGCGTACGGCCCCCAGAACTTGACCACGCCGGGCATGCCAGGCTCGCTGGGCCAACGGCGTGGGTCGCCGGTGAGCGTGATGGCGCCGTTGGTGGCGCCGTGATAGCTGCGGTAGTGGTTGAGCACCTTGTGGCGGCCGGTGTGTAGACGGGCCATGCGCACCGCATTCTCGGTGGCCTCTGCGCCGCCATTGGTGAAGAACACCATGTCGAGGTCGCAGTCCGCAATGTTGGTGGCGGCGACTTCGGTGATCAGCCGGGCGGCCTCGCTGCGGGCGTCGTTGGCGTGGAATGGCGCAACGGTGCACAGGTTGCCGGCGTACTCCTGGATGGCGGCGACGAGCTTGGGGTGCTGGTGGCCGATGTTGACGTTGACCAACTGGCTGGAGAAGTCGAGGTAACGGGTGCCGTCCTGTGTCCAGAACTCGCTGCCCAAGGCGCGCGTGACGACTGCCGGGTTGAGTGCACCCTGCGCGCTCCACGAGTGAAAGACGTGCTTGCGGTCGTTGTCGAAGGCGTCTTCGGAATGTGTGTCGAGCGCGGTCATGGGCGCCATGGTAGTTGTCACACGGGGTGGCGTACAGAGCGGTCATTGTGCCCGCACAAAGTTCATCAGTAGTGTGTCGGCACATGACAGTCGTAGTCGGAATCGATGTGGGTGGCACCAAGACCAACGCCACCGTGTTGTCGGATGCCGGCACCTTCCTGATCGACCGCATGGTCGAGGTGCCCAGCCGGGTCACGGATGGCCCGGCGGCCGCCATTGAGGCAATCGCGGCAGTGTTCTCGGCGGTGTTGCACGAGGCCTCGGCCGTGGGGCGCACAGTGCTGGCGGTCGGCCTCGACACGCCCGGCCCGGCCACCGCCGGTGGCGTGATCTCACGCCGAGGCTCCACCAACTTTGCGCAGGAGGAGTGGTGGGGGTTTGATGTGCGCGCGGCAGTCGAGGCGGCGCTGGGTCTGCCCGTGATCTACAACAACGATGGCAACGCGGCGGCGCTGTACGCGCACCAGCGGCACTACGGCGCCCTGTCGGCACACCGGTCGTCGGTATCAGCGATCGTTGGCACGGGCCTCGGTGGCGGGGTGGTGGAAATGGGTGCCGTGGTTCGCGGCGCGTCGGGCATGGCCGGCGAGCTGGGGCACGTCCACATTCCGATGTACGGGCTCTTGGTGGAGGACCAGCCGTTGCCGCACTGCAACTGCGGTTTCGATGGCGACCTGGAGAGCGTTGCCTCACTCAGCGGCATTCAAAACAACCTGCTGCCGTTCTGGCTGAGTCAGTATCCCTCGCATCCGCTGGCATCGCTTCCCATCGCTGCGGCGGCCAAGGAAGTGCGCAGCTACGCGCAGCGCGGCGACGAGATGTCGTTGAAGATTTTCGAGCAGCAGGCGATGGCCATTGGCCGAATGTTCACGATTGCCGCCAACTTCACCGACCCCGACGGCTACTTCGTCGGCGGGGGAGTCGTGGAGGCCGAGCCACACTTCCGCGACTGGTTCCTCGATGCCGTCAAGCAGCACACAGCGTTGCGTGTCGAGCAGCGCGATGTGGCCGAGTTCCTGGTGGTGTCGGATCTCGACATGGCCGGCGCCCGTGGCTCGGCCATGGCCGCGTTGAACGCCATCCGCCCCTGAGCAGCCCCGATCCCGCCCGCGTGCGGCCCGTCGCCATGACTCCTTTGGTTCACCTCTTTCAGATCTGCCCCACGTTGAGAGTCAGCTCGATCTCGTCGACCGATTGCCGATCCACCCAAAACCGGTCGGCGGTTCTGCCAACGACTTGAAAAGCCGTGGGCTTCGTATAGCTGCTGAGCCCCGGGCGGTAGTTGGCAACGACGGTTGGGCGTGGTGGGAAATCTGAAAGAGGTGAACTGAAGTAAGTTGTCGGGCCTCCGCCGGGGCTGGCCGCCAGGCCGGTGGGCCCAGTGCCTACGCACGAACCTGGAAGGTGGATCTGGAACAGACGAACTGAGAATGTTTGCCGATCGCAGCATCTCGCCGTGCCCAGTACCAGTGATGGAACTGCTCCCGATCTCCGGCCTCACGTTGCGGCGGGCACTGTTTGCAGTGCTACTCGCTGCAGGGCGTCCGGTCACGGTGACGGAGGTGGTGGATACGCTCCACGCTGCTGGCGTGACCACTTGGTCGTGGACTTCGAAGCCCCCGTATATGGTGATTGCTGACATGCTGGCGTACCAGGTGCGGGCCGGTCGAGTGCGACGTACGGAGCGTGCGACGTATCAGGTGATCTCGTCGTCGATCAGTCGATCCACCCAGCGACGCTGCCGTCATTGGCGCGAGGGGCTGGCCGATTAACCGAGCGCGGTGATGGCGTCGGCGACGGCGAGAATTCTCTGTGCGTTGGCGACGTGCAGATTTTCGATCATATGACCGTTGTACGTCACCACGCCCTTGCCCTCGGCGATGGCTTCATCGAACGCGGCGATCAGGCCGCGAGCGTTCTCGATGTCTGCCTCCGAAGGTGCCCATACGTCATTGCAGATGTCGACCTGGCCAGGGTGGATCAGCGTCTTGCCGTCGAAACCCATCTCGAAGCCCTGCTGGCATTCCACGCGGAAGGCATCGAGGTCCTTCACGTCGTTGAACACACCATCGAGGATCACCTTCTCGGCTTCGCGGGCGGCCAACAGCGCGGTCGCCAGGTGCGGTACCAGCGGGTGGCGGTCTGCAGCGCCCAACACAGAACGCAGCTCGCGTGCGAGATCGTTGGTACCCATCACCAACACCGACACGCGCCAGTGAGCGGCGATGGCGCGAGCATCGAGAATCGCCGTCGGTGTCTCGATCATCGCCCAGATCTTCATGTCGGCATGGGCACCGGCTGCATCCAGCCGATCCGAGACCTCGTCGAGATAGCGCACCGACGAAACCTTGGGAATCACGACGGCGGCGGCGCCCGACTGCGCGGCAGCCGCCAGGTCGTCCACACCCCACGGCGTGTCGAGCCCGTTGCAACGAATCGCCAACTCACGCGAGCCGTACTCACCGGAGGAAGCGGCCGCGACGGCATTCGCTCGTGCCGCCGCTTTGGCGTCGGGAGCAACAGCGTCTTCGAGGTCGAAAATGATCGCGTCGGCGTCGATCGTCTTCGCCTTCTCGAGCGCCCGCTCGTTGGCGGCCGGCATGTACAGCACTGAACGGCGGGGACGCAGTGACGCACTCATGACGTGAACCCGTACGAGGCCGCGAGCTGCGGGTCGCGGGCAGCCAAATCGTGGGCCAGCCGCACGACCACCTTGCACTGTTTCACCGAAGCGTCGTCCTCCATCTTGCCGTCGAGCATGATGGCCCCGGTGCCGTCGCCCATCGCGTCGATGACGCGCTGCGCTTGCAACACGTCGGCCGGGCGCGGGCTGAACACGCGCTTTGCGATCTCGATCTGCACGGGGTGCAGGCTCCAGGCGCCCACGCAGCCCAGCAGGTAGGCGTTGCGGAACTGGTCCTCACAGGCGACCGTGTCCTTGATGTCGCCGAAGGGGCCGTAGAACGGCAGCAGGCCGTACATCGCGCAGGCATCGACCATGCGCGAGATCGTGTAGTGCCACAGGTCCTGCTGGTAGGTGGTGCGGGTAGCGGTGTACTCGGGGCCGTCTGCACCCATCGGCGGGTCGGCCCGCACGAGATAGTCAGGGTGCCCGCCACCGACTCGGGTCGTCTTCATCCGCCGGTTGGCGGCAAGGTCGGCAGGCCCCAGACACAGGCCCTGCATACGTGGCGACGCGCCGCAGATGGCTTCCACGTTGGCCACGCCACGAGCGGTCTCGAGAATGGCGTGAATCAGTAGCGGCTTCTTCAGACCGGCGCGCGCCTCGAGCTGGGCAAGCAGCCGGTCGACGTAGTGAATGTCCTCGGGCCCCTCCACCTTGGGAACCATGATGACGTCGAGTTTGTCGCCGATCTCGCCGACGAGCGTGGTGAGGTCGTCGAGCGCCCATGGTGAATCGAGGCTGTTGATCCGCGTCCAGAACTGGGTACTGCCGAAATCGACGGTCTTGCCCACCTTCACCAGGCCCGCTCGCGCAGCCTCCTTGTCGGCCATCGGGATGGCGTCTTCCAAGTTGCCCAGCAGAATGTCGACCGTTGGCACGATCTCGGGGAGCTTCGCCACCACCTTCTCGTTCTGAGGTGGAAAGAAGTGGACGACACGGCTGGGTCGGAAGGGGATCTCGCGCACGGGCTCGGGGGCACCGGCGGCGAGCGGCTTGAAGAAGTCACGAGGGCTACGCACATTGGAAGGTTATGTTCACACGGTGCCTGTAGGGAACTTTGATGCAATCCTGTTCGACGCCGGCGGCATCTTTCTGCTGCCCGACCCCACCGTGCTCGGCCCGCTACTGACCTATCACGGCGGCGATCCGGCCATCGCCGCTCATCGCCGAGCGCACTACGCCGGCATGGCCGCCAAGAGCGCAGCGGGCGCAACCGAGCGCTTCTGGCACGACTACAACTTGGCGTATGTTCGGTCGGTAGGTGTTGCGGAAGACGAGGTCGAGCTGGCTGCGACCGTGTTGGAACACACCCGCAACGCACACACGTGGCGGTGGCCGATCCCCGAAAGCATCGCCGCATTGCAAGCACTTCACACTCTCGGGATGCCGATGGGGGTGGTCAGCAACGCCAGCGGCCAGATCGCCCAGGTGTTGGCGCGCAGCGGCGTCTGCCAGGAGGGCGATGGACCGCACACGCCGGTGCGCGTCATCATCGACAGTCATGTGGTGGGCGTCGCCAAGCCGGACCCGCACATCTTCGACTTCGCGTTCCCGCACTTCGAAGGCATCGTGCGAGACCGCATCGCGTACGTGGGCGACTCGGTGACCATGGACGTCGGCGGCGCTCGTGCTGCAGGTCTGCACCCGATCTTGCTCGACCCCCACGACGATCATCCGGGTGCAGACTTCCAACGGCTCACGTCGTTGATGGAACTGCTCGAATGACATCCGACCCGGTCAGCCCGCGTTGGACACGCTGGCGCGAGACCGTTGACTTGGAGGAGTATCACGCACGCTTCGCACGAATGGAGGCGTCCGGGCAAGCGAGTCACGGCGAAGCCGACCTCATCGAGGGCTATCGGCCGACCAGTGTGCTGGATGCCGGCTGTGGCATGGGCCGCGTGGCGATCGAGCTCCACCATCGCAGGATCCAGGTCATCGGCTGCGACCTCGATGGCGATCTGCTGGCCTACGCCCGAGCCGACATGGACGAGATCGAGTGGCACCACGTGGACCTCGCCACGATGAGGTTGGATGAGTCCTTCGACGTCGTGGCGATGCCCGGCAACGTGATGATCTACTGTCGGCCCGAAGACCGCGGCCGGATCGTCGCCAACCTGGCCAGCCATCTCAGCCCCGCTGGGCTCTTGATCGCGGGCTTCACGCTCGACCGAGGCGAGGGTGTGCTGACGCTGGACGCCTACGACGAATACTGCGTCGACGCGGGATTGGCCCTGGTAGAGCGATATGCAACGTGGGAGCGCGACCCCTACACCGACGGCAACTACGCCGTCTCGGTGCATCAAGGAAGCCGGTAGGCAGACTGCATACCATGGTGCTATGTTCAATGCATGCCCACGCAACTTGCAATCCGACTCTCGGACGAGACGATGGCGGGTCTTGACTGGTTGGTGGTCCGCTGCCAGTACTCGAACCGCACCGAAGCGATGCGCTCGGCCATCGAGGCCATGATCAAGCTCGAGCGCTCCCGGCAGATCGACGAGCAGTACATCGAGGCGTACACGCGGATGCCCCAGACCGATGAGGAGCTGGCCCACCTAGCGCATCAGAGCTTTGCGCATCTCGACGACGAGGACTGGTCGGAGTGGCTGTGATCTCCCAGGGTGAAATCTGGCTCGGCGAACTCCCGGACGAGAAGCCGAGGCCGTACCTCGTCCTCACGCGTCAGCAGGCGATTCACGGTCTTCGCACCGTGGTGGTCGCCCCAGTCACGACCACCCGGCGCGGCATCATCAGCGAGCTTCCACTCGGATCTGCCGATGGCCTTCGTCGTGAGTGTGTCGCCACATTCGACAATCTCGCGGCGTTGCCAAAGTCGGCCTTTACGCAACAGCTGGGAACGCTCGCGTCAGGCCGATGGTCAGAAGTCTGCGACGCACTGCGCACCGCCATCGACTGCTAGACCACTGGGATGGGTTTTGACGTGGAAGTGGTGGTGACGCTCAAGGCGCCACCGACGGATGTGCTGATGAAGGAACTCGATCACCACTTCGAGGTGGCCGCGCACCAGCACGGCACCATGACGGTCGAACTGATCGAGCACGTCGCTGTCGCCAGCGAGGCCGATGCGATTGCGTTCGTGCGCAGCCTGGTGTTGGAGGCCATTCCCGCGAACGCCGTGATCACCAGCATCGTCGCCGTCGCCGGCTAGGAGTCTGCTGAAACTGACTACGCCTTGGCGTTGTCGACCAAGCGGCGGGCGATGACCTTCAGGCACAGCGTCTCGTCAGCGCCTTCGAAGATGCTGAGCACGCGAGCATCGACGAAGAGACGCGACACCGTGTACTCCTCGGCGTAGCCCATGCCACCGTGGATCTGCAGTGCCTCGCGGGTGACCCATTCGGCCGCCTTGCACACGTAGGCCTTGACCATCGCTGCCTCCATGGTGCCCTCGCCGTCGCCCTTGGCCATCATGTTGGCGACGCTGTAGGAGAACTGGCGGCCGGCCTGGATGAGCATGGCCATGCGGCCCAGCTTCACCTGTGTGAGCTGATAGTCGACGATCGACGAGCCGAACACGGTGCGGTTCTGTGCGTAGTCGAGCGCTGCCTCGTAGGCGGCCTGCATCACACCAACGGCGCGCGCCGCGGTCTGCAGACGGCCATTCTCGAAGCCGGCCATTTGCATGAAGAAGCCCTTGCCAAGACCTTCGTCCTCACCGATCAGGTTGGCCGCTGGCACCCACCAGTCCTCGAGAGCGATCTCGTAGCTGTGCATACCGCGGTAGCCGATGGTGTCGATGGCGCGACCCTCCATTTTGCCGACAGACCCGCCTGGCAGTGCGTCCTGAGTGAACTGAAAGCCATGCCCCTCGCCGCGGGGCTTGGGCACGATGAACAGGCTCAATCCGCGGTAGGTCTTCTTCGGGTCCGGGTCGGTGCGGGCCAAGAGCGCCAGCACATCGGCTCGGGCACCGAAGGTGCACCAGGTCTTCACGCCGTTGATCACGTAACCGGGAACGCCGTCGGTTCCCTCGGCGGGGCGAGCGGTGACCTTGATGCCGGCGACATCGCTGCCGTAGTCGGGCTCGGTGACTGCGACCGCCGGCATGACTTCGGCGACCGCCAGCTTCGGCAACCACTCCTGCTTCTGTGCTTCGGTGCCGCCCTTGACCAGAGCGCGAGTGAGGATCTCGGGGCGGGTGATGAGCGAGCCACCGATGCCCAGCGACACCCGACTGAGCTCTTCGGTGGCGACGACCATGCCCATGTACTCGCCGTCGCCGCCCTCGCTGAAACCGCCGTACTCGGCGGGAACGCTGAGGCCGAAGGCGCCCATCTCGGCAAGGCCGGTGATGATCTCCTCGGGAACGTCGGCGTTGTGGCGATGAACGTGCTCGGCGTGCGGCTTGATGACCTTCTCGGCGAAACTACGGAAGGCGTCGGCCACCATCTCCATCTCGCCGTCGAGGTGCAACGGGCCCGGTTTCTGAGCGAGCGAGGCGACGAACTCGGGTGTACGGAACTTCTCGAGAAACGGATGTGCGTTGCGCATCGGCGCGATCTCGAGCCCCCACATCGCCTCGCGGCCGGCGACGCGGGTGATCAGGTCGTGCACCATGTCGGCGGTGAAGGCGCACGTGATGGCAGCCTCCTGCGACCCTTTCGCGCCGTAGTCCAGCAGCGCCCGTGCGGTCTCGACCTGGGCTGCGGCGTGGGCGAGGTCGTAGGCCAGGACTTGGTGCACCTCGGGACCACCGTTGGCAGCCAGGTGGCGAACGCCCTTGCCCACGACACCGCTGGCGATCTCGATGACGTCGGCGGCAGCAGCAAGGTCGGGCGCGGCAAGATCGGTGCTCATCTGCCGAAGGTTACCGAACTGTCGGCGCGCAAGCCTTTTCGTGCCCAGGCCTGAATGTGCCAGTCTGACGAGATGTCCGAACCCACCCCGACTCGGCTCTGCGTCTATTGCGGCTCGAACGCGGGCACGTCGCCGGCGTTCGCGGCTGTCGCGGCGCGCCTGGGCACGGCGTTGGCGAACCGCGGCATCGGGTTGGTGTTCGGTGGCGGTCGGGTTGGTCTGATGGGCATCACCGCCGACGCTGCGATGCAGGCGGGCGGCGAAGTCATCGGTGTCATCACCGAGCGCCTGGTGGGTGCCGAGGTCGCGCACCGCGAGCTCACCCGCCTCGAGGTGGTGGCGACGATGCACGACCGCAAGGCTCGCCTCAGCGAACTCGCAGACGGCTTTGTGGTGATGCCCGGCGGCTTCGGCACCGTCGACGAATTTGCCGAGATGCTGACCTGGAATCAGCTGGGCCTTCTCGCCAAGCCGGTCGTGTTGTTGGACGTCGACGGCTTCTGGGAGCCGATGCTGACGTGGATGGACAAGGCGGTGGAGTTCGGTTTCGTGCGTCCGGCCCATCGCATGCTGGCCCAGAGGGCTCTGTCGGTGGACGAGGCAATCGCAATGGCCACCTCACCCGTGCCCGACACACCGCACAAATGGCTCGACCGTGACGCAACCCCGGCCAGGGGTGTGCCCGAACAGCTGTGAACTGTGCGGCTACCGTCGCCAACATGACGCAGATTGATCTTGTCGAGGTCGCACAAGCCGGTGATGCACTGTTCGCCGCCGATGCGGCACACGGGTTGTCGCTGGCGCTGGTGGTGATGCAAGGCGGACAGGTCGTGTTCGAACGCTACGGTCAGCAGCCCGACACGCTGTTCGGTCCGGGAGGCCCGGTTACGGCGGACACAGCCCTCGTGTCGTGGAGCATGGCCAAGAGCATCACGCATGCAGCCGTCGGCATTCTGATCGGCGAGGGCCTCCTGCAGCTCGATGGCCCGGCGCCGGTGACCGAGTGGAAGGGCACAGCGAAAGAGCCCATCACGCTGCAGCACCTGCTGAACATGCGCTCCGGGCTCGAGTTCGTGGAGGACTATGTCGACGACTCGGTGAGTCACTGTTTGGAGATGTTGTACGGCGCCGGCATCGACGACATGGCGGCCTACGCCGCGAGCCAGCAGTTGCTGCACGAACCCGGCTCGTTCTGGAACTACTCCAGCGGTACCACCAACATCATCAGCCGCATCGTCGGCGATGTCGTGCAGAACGTCCTGAGCGACAGCACGGGGGACCGTCGCGAAGCGATGGAGGCGTTCCTTCACACGCGCTTGTTCGGGCCCGCCGGAATGCACTCCGCGATCCCCAAGTTCGACACGGCAGGCACCTTCGTTGGCTCCAGCTACGTCTACGCGACCGCTCGTGACTTCGCCCGTTTCGGCGAGCTCTACCGCAACGACGGTGTCGCGGCAGACGGCACGCGGGTGTTGCCCACCGGTTGGGCTGCCCGTGCGAGCACATTCACCACTCATGACAGTGATACCGGGTTCGACTATGGAGCCCAGTGGTGGATGTGGCCGGACCTTGCGGGCAGCCTCGCCTGCCACGGTTACGAGGGCCAGTACACCGTCGTGCTGCCTGATCGCGAGCTGGTCGTGGTGCACCTGGGCAAGTGCCCCGCTGACCAACGATCGCTCGTCAACGATCACCTGCGTGACATCTTCCACGCTTCCCGGTAGGCGAAGGAGACGCCCGCCGGCCGTTCAAATCGACTAGCAATGGGGGGTGGCGATGGACTCTGTGGGCCCCCTCACCGGCGAGCTTCCCCGCGTCTCTCTTGATGACACGGGTGGCCCGCCGCGCCCGCGCCGCTTCCGGCCATTGCGTCTCAGTCTCAAGGTGCTCGCGTTTGCGCTGATCATCAACTACATCCTGTTGCCGTTGCTCCCCGACTTTCGTAAGGCCGTGAATGAACTCAGCTCGGTGAACCCGTTGCTGCTGTCGATCGGCCTCTTGCTGCAGTTGCTGGCATTGCTGTGTTACTCACTGCTGACCAACGCGGCGC
Source organism: Acidimicrobiales bacterium (assembly GCA_038328705.1). Lineage (GTDB taxonomy): Bacteria > Actinomycetota > Acidimicrobiia > Acidimicrobiales > Ilumatobacteraceae > UBA668. Next base: position 20,642 of record JBBQMG010000012.1, read on the forward strand.
TTGGTGAGGCCGGACATCAGATATCTCGCATGCGCCTGTTTCGCATCCAGATGAGTACGAAGGCTTTGTCGAACATCGTTCCCGGCGGCAGCGCTGCCGGGCCCGCGCTGGGCTACCGGTTGATGACCCTGTCCGGCGTCGACGGGCCCAGCGCAGGGTTCGCACTGGCCACATCCGGCCTGGTGTCGGCAGTCGTCCTCAATCTGCTGCTGTGGTTCGGGCTGATCGTGTCGATACCGATTCGTGGTGTCAACAAGGGCTACGGCGTTGCTGCGCTTGCCGGGATCATCGTCATGCTGATTGCCGCGTTGCTGGTACTCGGGCTGATGGACGGGCAGGGTCGTGCGGAGAAAGCGCTGCGCTGGATCGCCCGCAAGGTGCACCTCAACGAGGATCGAGCGGGAGCGGCCGTTCGGCAGGTGGCACTGCGTCTCGACGACCTTGCAACCGACCGCCAGTTGCTGGTGCGGGTCGCCTCGTGGGCGCTGGCCAACTGGCTCTTCGACGCAGCCTCGCTCTGGGTGTTCCTGCGCGCATTCGGCGTCTCCATCGACCCTGATGCGCTCATCATTGCGTTTGGTGTGGTCAACGTCTTGCAGGTCATTCCCATCACGCCGGGTGGACTGGGCATTGTGGAGGGCGCCTACGCGCTGCAGCTGGCCGCTTTCGGTGTGCCCAAGACTGTGGCGACCCTGGGAGTCGCCAGCTACCGCATTGGCCAGTACTGGTTGCCCACCCTTGTGGGTGGGCTGTTGTACGCGTCGCTTCGTTTCGGCCCGTTTCAAATCGAGCGACGCGACAAGCTTGTGCGGTTGCGCGAACTGGCGAAAGAAACTGACACCAACCGCGAAAGCTCGCTCGATTTCGCCGCGCGCTTCGGTAGGCAACGCGGCATGTTGAGCGAGACTCCTCGGACTCCACCCTCGGCTGGCTACCCGGCTGAAGGTGATGGCAACGACGAACGGTGACTAGCGTGCGTTGTCGTGAGCACTTATGAGCGCCCCTTTGGCCGGTACCTAGAGGACTTCGTCGTCGGTGACATTTACCGGCACTGGCCCGGCAAGACCATCACTGAGTACGACGATCATCTGTTCTGCATGATCACCATGAACCATCATCCGTTGCACACCAACGATTGGTTCGCGGAGCAAAGTGTGCAGGGTCGCAACGTCGTCGTCGGCAACCTCGTCTACTCGCTCGTACTCGGTATGAGCGTGCCCGATGTCAGCGGCGCCGCTATCGCCAACCTGGAAGTGGAGACCTTGCAACACAAGTTCCCCACGTTCCATGGTGACACCATCCACGCCGAGACACGCGTCCTCGACGTGCAAGCGTCGAAGTCGAAGCCTGATCGCGGCATCGTGACGGTCGAGTCCAAGGGCTTCAACCAGCACGGCCAGGAAGTCTGTTACTTCCGCCGCCGAGTGATGGTGTGGAAGACCGAGTTCGCGCCAGGCAGGCCCCGCCCGTACGACGCCTCCACCGCCTGGGAGTGACCACCCCCGAGTTTTGCATAGAGGCTGTCGGGCTGTGACCAGCGGTGGTGAGTCCGTGTTCTTGGCACAAAGCGTTGGTGAGGTGCTGGGGTGGGGGTTGCCACGATTGCGTGACCTGCCGTGGCGACGCACCCGCAACCCGTGGGCCATCCTGGTCAGCGAGGTGATGCTGCAGCAGACGCAGGTGCCGAGGGTGATTCCGAAGTGGCTGGCCTTCATGGATGCCTACCCGACCACGGCAGACTGTGCGACGGCTGCGTTGGGTGATGTGTTGCGTCTGTGGCAGGGCTTGGGCTACCCACGGCGGGCGCGCAACCTGCAATTGGCCGCAATGGACGTGACTCGGCTCGGCGGGTTCCCAACCACTCTCGACCAGCTCTTGGCCTTACCGGGTGTTGGGCACTACACGGCGCGGGCGGTGCTGGCGTTCGCATTCGAGAGCGACGTCGCAGTCGTCGACACCAACATTGCGCGGGTCTTCGCGCGATTTGGCGGTAGCTCGCTGACCGCCAAGCAGGTTCAATCGGCGGCGGATCAGGCGCAGCCGCCAGGCATGAGCTGGGAGTGGAACCAGTGCCTGATGGAACTGGGTGCAGTGCTCTGTCAGCCAACCCCCAACTGTGCGGAGTGTCCACTGGTTGCAACGTGTGCTTGGCACGGTGTCGGGCCCGACCCGGCCGTGGGCTCGGCTGGAGTCAGCCGCCCGCAACCGCGGTTCGAGGGCAGCGAGCGCCAGGCGCGTGGGCGTCTACTGAAAGCGCTCACATCGGGTCCGGTAGCAACCTCGGCTGCCAGCACCGTGATGCTGCACCCGGCCGCTGACCGACTATTGAGAGCACTGTGCGAGGAAGGCCTCGTGCTGCGCGACGGTCAGTTCGTGCGGCTTCCCTAGCCGAGGATCTAGTGCTCTGGCCACGAACGTTCGCGCGCTGTGGGGCGCCATTTCTGGACCGTTTGACACCAAGTCCGCCAACCGAGACGGAATGCACCCATTTGTGTGCGCAAGGACTTTCTGGGCAGCGATGGTCCCATGGCTCGTTCTGGGTGTGGTCAGTTCCGGAGTCCGGGACGCAGCACGCCCAGAAAGGCCGGCAGCAGCAGTCGGCTGGACGCGACCTACCAACCCATGTGGTCAGAGCACTAGGTGACGACGGGGGTCACGAACGTCCCCAGTTGATCGACCACCAGGTGGGCCCGAACCGATGGGCTGAAGCAGACATTGCCGCCGGCGCCGGGGGCAATGGTGCCGAGGTTGGCCACGGTTTCGAGCGGGGTGGTGTTGACGAGCGAGCTGATCAGCGTGCTGCCGCACGGTGTTGCCGTCACGAACCCGAAGCCGGTGGCGAGCACCGCGGTGGTGTTGTAGACGCCCACTTGTCCAGCCGCGAACGACACGACAGCGCTTGCCGCTGGCATCGCACCGGATCGAGTGTCGATCACGCGTATCGGTGGAGCGCTGCGCAATGCAAGGCCGCCGGCGCTGCTGCCACCGAACCAGCCGGACACGTCGACAACTGCATGTCCGGTGCCGGAGAAGGCCTGGACACAGATGCCACCGTTTGCTCCGAGCCCGACGAGGGTGGACGTGGCGGTCGAGCGGCCGGCGAGAAGGTTGACGGTCGACGATGTCGGCGACGGGCCGCACGGGCCAGGGTACGCCTGCCACACGGTGTCGACCGGTGAGCCGGTGGCGGTGAGGTTGATCCAGACGCCGGTGGCGTCGGCGGGAATGCCACCCACGCCGGAGACGGGAACGTCGATACCCATGCCAGTTGTCAGGGGTCCGCTGGCCGTGAAGACTGCAGCGCCACCGCGGGTATCCACCCAACGCACAGGGCCAAGTGGGTGGAACAGGGCGCCCTGCGGCGCAAAGGCGCCGATCAGATCGACGATCAGGTCGACCTTCGAGAAGGAGTAGATGCAGACGGCGTCATCGGTGAGCAGCGTCATCGCCAACGCCGCGGTGGTACGACCCGCCTCGAAGTTCACGTTCGACGTGTTGGGGCGCGTGCCGCACGCGAACACGGTGAGGTAGCCACCGGTACACGGATTGACGGCGGTCACGTTGAGAACGGCCTGTGAGGTGCCGGGCGGGAGCAAGCCCGTCAGATCGACTCGGATGGTGCTCTCGGCACGCATCTTGCCGACGCCGCCGCCCAGCGTTGACGACCGGGTGTCCAACACCCGGACGGGCTGCACGCCGATGAAGCCGCCGTCCGCGGTGAGAGTGGGGAGCGGGGTACCAGTGGTCGCGTCGGGCGCACCGGCGAGTGCCTGCGAGGTCTTGCAGACCTCGATGTGCTCGGCGTCGAGGCGACCGGTGAGGTAGTTCGAGAGCGCAATCGCACCCATCGCGGTGATGTGAATCTGGTCGGGGGCGAACCACAGCGCTTGGGTCGCAGGGCTCTGCGACGACGAATACCCGTTCCAGTCGAGGATGATCAGGTTCGGGTAACGCACCTTGGCCATGGCAAGGGCGACGTTGTGGGCCGCGTAGTACTGGCTGTACGCGTAGCCGCCGGGCGTTTGACGGTAGTTCAGCCAGAAGACCTTGGAGACACCCTGGTACTTGGCCTCGGCCATGATGCTGTCGATGGCGGACACGATCGACGTGTCGTCGTAGCCAGCCATGATGACCAGGGCCTCGCCGAGTTGGCCTTTCAGTGTCTTCTGCATCAATGCCAGCACACTCGTCGGGGTGGAGCGGACGCCGGTGATCGGGTCATTGCGGCCGACGCAGCTGACGGCAACCAAACGACGGCAGCTCTCCACCGACAGCAAAGTGTCGTACTTCTCCGCCATGACGTCGTAGCGGTCGGTGCTGTTGTTGGCTTCGTCATACCAGCGCACCGCCGCCGCCGTGGAGTCCCCGACCAGCGTGACTCGTGCTGAACTTGCAGGCGCGAGCGCTCCCCGGAGACCCAGTTGGCGCGCCGTGATCGAGGTGACGATGCCATCGGCATGCATGCCACGGCTGGTCTGGAAGGCCATCACCGCGTTGACGCTGGCTGCGTCGTATACGGAGTCTGGGCCCACGATGGAGGTGTTGCCGAGCTCGACGAGGCGTTGCTCGAGGCAGGCGACCGCCGGGTCGGCGACGCCGGGCTGCAGCTGCGCTTTGACCGTGCACGACACAGCGGAAACGGTGGGAGCGGGGAGCGGTGCGATGACCAGAAGCCCAAGCGGAGCAAGCACTGCTGCGACCAACCGGACACCGCTGCGATTCATTTGGTTCATCCTGGGCTTCTCCAAAGGTTGCGCCCGACGATGCTGATGCTTCGGCACGATAGCGCAGCAGCTTGAACGACTACCCCCTAGGTGCCCCTAGGTGACGATCGCATACACAATTTGTGCGAACGCCTCGTGTGCGTATTCGCGCATCTCGTCGTCGGTTCGGTCCTGGATGGGATGTGGCGTGAACACCCGTGCGACATCCGGAAAGCCCAGTGCTTTGGATTGGGCCACCGCGGCATCGACGAACTCGGCCGACGCGACGAAGACGCCGGGTATGCCGCGACGTTCGAGATCAACGATGTCGTGCACACTGCACGACGTACAACTGCCTCAATCGGCGAGCGCTTCGATCACCAGCGTGCACTGGGTGGCAATCTCCTGGCGCAGGTCGACAGGCGCCGGCTTGGTGAACGTCGGCTTCTTGAAGCGCAACACTTTGGCCCCGGCCTCGGTGAGTAGCAGTTCCAGCTGATCGAGGAAGACGTCGCCACGCGGCTTGGAGATGTCGAGTAGGCCGACCACCTGGCCGCGCAGCTTGTCAGGGCGTACCAGTCGCTCGCGATGCGGCACCGACCGCTCGCTACTCGGGTCCAGCAACACTCGTGTCATACAGCCAACTCTCTCACGAAACGGCACATCACGAAACGGCACATCACGAAACGACTCGGTGTGTCACTGGCTGGGAGCCCATCTCGCCGTTGGCCCAGCCGCCGATCATGGCGGAGAACAACCCGGCCCCACCACCGGCGTGCACCAGCAGGATGCCATCGGCTCTGAACTTGGGCAGCGTTGCGTCGTGCAGGTGCGTAGGAACGCCGTCGGCGATGCCACCGGCGCCCCAGACGAGTTCGCTGCCCGGCAACTGCAGGCGACCATGCAGCTCGGCCAGCAACCGCTCACGATCCCAACCGGCCTCGGCCAATACTCGTGCATGTTCCGGCCCGACGATGAGAATGACGTCGAAGGCGAGTACCAACTTCGGATTGTGAAGTGTGCGTAGGCACGCGGCGAACACCGTGGCCAGCTCTGGCGCGGTACGCACCTTCTGGTCCACGATGCAGCGCGGACCCTCTCCGGCGAAGACCGTGACGGTGTTGTCGGTGGGGGCGAAGCCGCGGCTGACGGCAAGTGAGCTGAACGGCGAGTCGTATTCGCGCTCGGCGAAGCAGAAGCTCAGCTTTCCGGGATTGCCGTGTGTGGCGCGGTCGACCTCACCTGGCCGCCCGCCGCCGACATTGCGAACGACGAGCTGTACCGCACGACCGATGGTGAGGTTGGCGCGGTTGCCTTGGCCCAACGCGTTGCCGTCGCTGTTCATGCCGATCGCTCGAGTGCCGGGCCCGTTACACACGATGACCGGGCCGACGGGCATGGTGGTGGCGAGCACGCCGTGAATGTTGAACGCGTCGGTGCAGACTGCCTCGAGAGCGGCGATGACCCACGGCAGGTATTCGGGCTTGCAGCCGGCCATGACCGCGTTGATGGCGATCTTTTCGATGGTCACTTCCGCCAGGTCTGGAGGAACGATGGCCACGACGTCGCGTGGGTCTCGTGTCGTGCCCTGCAGCATGCGCAGCACGCGCGCCTCGGTCGGCGGTACCACCGGCAGCCCGTCGGTGAAGCCGCGCTCGAACATCAACTCCATCTCGTCATCGAGGTCGGCGAGTTCCAGCCGCCGCGACTTCAGCACGTCGCCCCCGAAGGCCGCGCGCAACGCGTCGACGCGGTCGGGATCGACACTCAACGAACCACAGCCCGGACGAAAGGGGGGCAGGTGGCTGCCCAGATCGTCGATGCCGGTGATGCGCTGCCACTCGCTGCTGACCCATCCCAAGGTGCGGTCCACCTCGACACCATCGACGACCTTGATGACCGTCGGCACGGTCTCGATGTCGTAGTGCCAACTGATGGAGAGATCTGCGTCGTGCAGCGCGGGGATTTGCTCGGGGAATGCAGGATCGTCCTGCGTGTACACGGTGGTGGCGAACTGCGCGAGCAGGGGAGCGACCATCACGCAGGTAGCGCACTCGCGCTTCACAATGACCACCAGCCCATCAGGCAGCGTCGGTGCGCCCGGCTGCGTCACCCGAGGAACTCGATGATGCGAGCGTTGACAATGAACGGTTGTTCGAGGTGCAGGAAGTGCCCGGCATCCTCGATGAACTCCACGGTGACGTTGGCCGGTGCCATCGCGGCGGCAGCCTCCGCGACCTCGGCGCCGATGCAGCCGTCGTTGCGGCCCTGGAGGTACAGGTGGGGCTGCGTTGCCCAACCCTGGCCGGCAGCCTGCACGGCATCGAGCGCCGGGTCCTTGTAGCCGTCGCCCAATGTGGCGCGGTAGTAGCCGAGTGCCGCCGCCAAGTTGGCGGGGTCACGCAGGCATGCCTTTGTGTTGACGAGGTCGGCGGTGGCGTCGTACTCGGGCGACCACAGTGACCAGAGCATGTCGATGAATGCGAGATCGTTGGCGGCGACCACGAAGTCCGACAGCGCGTGCTGAAAGAAGAACATGTACCAGCTGCGCTGCACCTGAGCGAGGTTGCTGACGAATGCCATCCCGACCGCCGGGCCTGGGGGAACAGCCATGGTGACCACCCTCGACCAGCGTTCGGGAGCGAAAACCGCGGCGCCGTGGGTTCCGGTGGCGCCCCAGTCGTGGCCGATGATGACGGCATCAGCGGCGCCCCCGAGGGTTTCGTGCAGAGCGATTGCGTCCATCGAGAGAGCGCCGGTCTGGTAGCGACCATCTGGCGGCACTGAAGTCGGCGCATATCCGCGTTGGAAGGGAGCGACCGCCCGATAGCCGGCGTCGGCAAGCGCCGGCAGCAGGTACCGCCAACCGTGTGCGCTGTCGGGGAAGCCGTGCAGACAGAGCGCCAGGGGTGCCCGGGCATCACCGGCGGTGAGATAGCTGAAGTCGACCCCGTTGGCCGATACGGATCCCGGGGAGATGTCTGCCATGGGCGCAAGTTAGTCCCGGTGCGACAAGCGTCACGTACCCGGCTGGTTTACCCTGGGCCGGCACCGGGCGTAACGTGGTCGGACCACAGGGGGTACGCGGAAATGCAAGTCACGTTCTTCGGCGTGCGCGGTTCCACACCGTGCAACGGCGATGACATTTCGAGATACGGCGGCAACACATCGTGTGTGGCTGTGCGCGTGCTTGGAGAGCCTCCGCTGTTCTTCGACCTCGGGACGGGTGCCCGCTATTTCGGCAAGACGCTGCCCCAGGACGGAACCTTCCGCGGTACCTGTTTGCTCAGCCATCTGCACTGGGATCACACGCAGGGTTTGCCGTTTTTCTCGCCTTTGCTGCACGAGGGCTCCGAGCTGGATGTGTACGCACCCGCGCAGGCGGACGGTCGGTCGGTTGCCTCGGTGATCGGTACCGTGATTCGCCCGCCGCTGTTTCCTGTGACCATTGACCAGATGCCGGGAATGGTGCGCTTTCATGACCTGTCCGACGACGAGTTCTCGGTCGGCGGTATCAAGGTCATGTCGCGGCTGGTGCCCCATGTAGGGCCGACGCTCGGTTATCGAATCGAGTGGGGCGGGCACAGCATTGCGTACCTCAGTGATCATCAGCAGCCGTACGACGGGTCGCACTCCGTCAGTGATGGCGCCCGCGAGTTGGTCGAGGGCGTCGACTTGCTGATCCACGATTCGCAGTACACAGCGCCTGAGTTCGAGCACAAGTCGACATGGGGCCATTGCACCATCGACTATGCGATGTGGTTGGCGCAGCATTGCAACGTCAGTCGGCTCGCGCTCTTTCACCACGATCCGTCGAGGACCGACGTGGCGCTCGACGAAGTTCAGCGCTGCGCGGTGGCCACTGGCCGCAAGCTGGGTTTCGAAGTGTTTGCGGCCTCTGAGGGCCTCACTGTCGAAGTCGGCTAGGTCGTGAGCCAGCACGCAGTGGGTGTGGTCGCCGCGCTGTTGGTGGTCGTCGTGCTGTTGGTGGCCGGCGTCTCGAAGCTGGCAACGCCCGCGCAGTGGCGGTCACAGTCGAACGGTCTAGGGGTGCCATGGTCGGTGGCGCAGTTCGTGCCGTTCATCGAGCTGGCTCTGGGTGCATTGCTGTTAGTGCAAGTGCAACGACATGTAGTTGCATGGCTCGCGGTCGCGCTGTTCGCCGGGTTCACTGCGCTGTTGGCACTGCGGCTCGCACAAGGCAAGCGCCCGCCGTGTGCATGTTTCGGTTCGCTGAGCTCGAAGCCAATCGGCGCGAGCCACCTGGCGCGCAACGCGGTCTTCATCGCCGCCGCCGTACTGGCCGCCACGCTTTAGCGCGTTACGCCAGTTCGGTCAGCACGAAGGTCAGGTTGCGGGCTTCGTCGCGCCACGTCTCGTAGCGGCCGCTGGGGCCACCGTGCCCGGCGCCCATCTCGCAGCGCATGATGAGGGTGGCGTCGTTGGTTCGTACGGCGCGCAGCTTCGCAATCCACTTGGCGGGCTCGTGGTAGCTGACTCGTGGGTCGTTGAGTCCGGCTGTGATGTAGATGGCCGGATAGTCGGCCGCGGTGGTGTGGTCGTAGGGGGAATAGCTCAGCATGTAGCTGGCCATCGGCTCAGTGCGTGGGTCGCCCCACTCCTCCCACTCGGTGATCGTCAGTGGCAGCGACGGGTCGGCCATGGTGGTTACGACGTCGATGAACGGCACTTCTGCAACAGCGGCGCGAAAGAGGTCTGGGCGCATGGTGATGCACGCACCGACCAGCAGGCCACCGGCGCTGCCGCCGCGCAGTGCAACCTTGCGTGGGTGTGCCCAGCCGGCAGCGATGAGGTGCTCGACGCTGGCAATTGTGTCGATGAACGTGTTGCGCTTGTGCGCCAGCTTGCCCTGCAGATACCACTCGCGACCGAGTTCGCCGCCACCACGCGGGTGGACCAACGCCCAGACCGCGCCGCGATCGAGCAGCGACAGCCTTGCCACGCTGAACCAAGGCGGCATCGACGACTCGTAGCTGCCGTACCCGTACACGCACATCGGCGCAGTGCCATCCGATGGCGTGCCGCGGCGGTACACGATGTCGACGGGCACTCTTGTCCCGTCGGGCGCCGTCGCCCACAGCCGCTCGCTCGCGTATGCGTCGAGGTCGACCGCAGGCACCGGGGTCTGCTTCAACACGACTCGCTCTCCTGAGCGCACGTTCTCTTCGTACACGGTCACCGGCCGCGTGAGTGATTGCACCACATAGCGCACAGAGTCTGTGCGCCACTCCGGGTTGGCTTCCATCTCGAGGTCGTGTGGCTCGTCGGCGCCGTGCACGGTGCGCTCGCTGCCGTCGCGGAAGAGTACGCGAATGCGCGGCTGTGCGTTGGCCCACTCGTGCAGGATGAGGTGGTCGGCGAAGGCCTCGACGGAGGTGATTCGTCGACCGGGTTCGTGCGCAACCAGTTCCGTCCACTGGCCCGGCTGATTCAGCGGCGCCGTCATGACACGGAAATCGGTGGCGTTCTCGTTGGTCAGCACCACCCACTGATCGCCCCAGTGGTCCAGGCCGTACTCCAGGTCATCAGCACGCTCGCGCACGACGATTGCGGGGGCGGTGGGGTCAGCGGCCGGAATCAGGTGAACTTCGGAGCTGACCTTGCTGGCTGTCTCGATGACGATCCACTCGCCACTGCGGCTCAGGTCGACGTAGACGTAGAAGCGCTCGTCGGCTTCCTCGAACACCAGCACGTCCGCCGCCTGTTCCGTTCCGAGCGCATGGCGCCACACGCGGTACGGGCGCATCTGCTCGTCGGCGGTGACGTAGAAGAGCGTGCTGCCATCTGCCGCCCATGCCGTGCCGCCCCAGGTGGTGCCGGTGAGGTGCTCGGGCCGGTCGATGCCGGTGGCCAGGTCGCGCAGGTGCATCGTGTACTGCTCGCTGCCGTCGGTGTCGCTGCTCCATGCGAGCATGCTGTGCTGCGGGTTGACGTCGAAGGCGTTCACCGAGAAGTACTCGTGGCCGGCTGCCTCAGCGTTCTCATCCAGCAACACATGTTCGGTGGCCTGCTGGGCGCTGCTGCCGCGACAGTGGATGGCGTAGCTGGCACCTTCCTCCGTGCGGGTCACGTACCACCAGTCGTCCTTGCGCACGGGGGCCGACAGGTCGGTCTCCTGCACGCGGGCTTTGATCTCACCAAAGATGGTGTCGATCAGCTCTGTGTGTTGTGCGAACCAGCCGTCCGAATAGGCGTTCTCGGCCTCGAGATAGGGCACGGTGTCAGGGTCGTTGCGGTCACGGAGCCACGCCCACGGGTCGGTGGCCGGCCCGGTCGGTCGTTGCCACACATGCTCCACTTGCTTCGCGATGGGGGCTTGCACGTCGGCCAGGCTAGGCCACGGACTGCGGGCACGACACAGTGTGCTCCTTGATGCGCCGGTAGCGTCGGACTACATGCGGGTGTGGATTGATCAGGACCTCTGCACCGGTGATGGCCTGTGCATCGACCACTGTCCCGACGTCTTTGTGCAGCTGGAGGACGGCATTGCATATGTCGCACAGGACGGCTGGCCGCTCAACGATCCGGGTGGATCCAACAGCCTCGCAGCAGTCGATGAGCGTGCGCAGCAGCGCGTGATCGATGCCGCGCTCGATTGCCCCGGCGAGTGCATCTTCATCGAACTCGAACCACCCCACCGCGAACACCCCGCCATTGTGAGCCTGCGGGTTTGATGCAGATCCATCGGCCCGCGCGTGCAGGCCCGCGATGAGCGGGCATGGCGGTTCAGTTGAACCGCCCCCGATCCTGTTCGGCCGCTGCCGCAACTGGTTGGGCGTCGATGTCGATCAGGTCTTCGGTGGCCGCGACGATTCCCTCGCTCGCCTCCTCTGACGCAGCGCGCTTGCGGCACCGCCGACGGCGCTGCAGCACGATCATCAGGGTGCCCAGCAGCATGACGAACAGCACGCCTCCGCCGGTCCACAGCGAACGCTCTTTGCCAACCTCTGGAGCCGTCTCGACGGTGTCGATGACCTCCTGTGCCTTCGCTCGCGCGACTTCGTGGTCGCCGGTGGCGAGCGCTGTCTTGGCTTCGTCGAGCAGCGCCGGAAGATTGGTGCCCAGTAGACCGACCCTGTCGAAAAGTCCGTCGCCTGCGGCGTCGGCCGCGACCGCGGCCAGCACTTCGTCAGCGGTGTCGATCTGTCGTTGCACTGCAGCAGTGGCGTCATCGAGGTTCTTCTCAGAGGCCTCGTACGTCGCCTCCAGACCGGCGGGGTACGACGACGCCAGCTCGGCGGTCTTCGCATCGAGCTCGTCGCGCAGTGCCAACACGTTCTCTGAGTCGTCGATTGCTGCCCGCGCAGCCTTGAACGACCAAGTGGACATCTGCTCTCGCACGAGAATTGGCGGCGCCCAGCTCGCTCCGGCGTCGATCAGTTGCTGGTAGGCCGTGCGGGCAGCGGTGCGCTCGTCCAAAAGTTCGCTCTGCGTTGATGTCACCACGTATTGCTCGACCAGCTCATCCGCGCCGGTTGCTCCACCGACCTCGTCGACCAGGTCGAGGAATCGACGCCAATCCGTGACCTTGGTGACCGTCTCGGGCGCGACTTCGCCGCGATATGCAATTGTGCGGTCAGCGACGGCAGCGAGCACTTCGCGCATCTTGTCGTCGCCGATCTCATCGACAATCTGTTGCACCACGGAGAACGATGCGTTGTACCCGTAGCCCTCCACCTCGCCGGCACCCTCGGTGAAATTCGGGTCGCCCCAGTCGTTGAGCGTGACCTTGCCCGCGTCGGTGCCGCTGATCGGTGCCGGCTTCAGTGCGACGCCCCCCATCTCGGTGACTGCCTTGTTCGAGTACACCTGCGCAAAGCCTTCGTTCAGCCAGCGGTCGGCGAACCAGCTGTCGTTGAACCACGCATGCGACAGCTCGTGCAGCACCACCTCCTGGTCCAGGTCTTCACCAATCTCGATTTCGTTGTCGCTGGCGCGGAACCAGCCGGCGTAGCCGTACAGGTATGGCGTGTACGCCTCGCGTACCTCGACCGTCTCATCGATCGGCCACGGCTGCCCGACGAGCGTGCTCAGCACTGGCACCCCATTCTCAATCTGGGTGGTCACGAAGCTCTGCCATTCGGTGTCGCCGGGCCAGGAGCGCAGGTTGAACCGGTCACCGGCAGGCGTTGACACGTCGGTAGCGGTCAGTCCAGCGTCGTTGCGTGCGGACACGAAGATGTCGAACTCGTTGGGGTTCGGAATGTCGGTGGCCGTGTAGACGGTGTTGCCGTTCTCCGTCGTGACGACGGCGTCGTCGCCGAAGGTGTCGACGACGAAACCGGGTGGCACCACCACGCGCACTGTGACCTTGCCATCGTCGCCGATCCCGAATGCGTCGAACGCTGCATAGGCCGCATTGACCCGCCACGGGTTCTCCGAGCGCGGCGGCAACCCGGTGATGTCGTACGTGACATCGACCTGCGTGGTCTCCGGATAGAAGAGGCTGTTGCCGAAATCGATGTCGTAGAGGTAGAAGTTGGTGTTGCCGTCGATCAAGCGAGTGGTCAGCCCCAGCGGGCGGCCGCTGGTGTTGGTTGCCGCTTGGTTGACGGCGCCAACCGGCACGGGAAGCGAGAAGCCGGTGAAGTAGCGCCGGTTGATGTAGTTGCCATCACGCTTGTCGGGGATGGTGTTGGCGAGCTCGAGCTCTGCCAGTACGTGCACGACCCCCGAGACGGCGTCGACCGTGTACGTGGTGGTGCTGCGATACGACAACCCGTCAGCTGCGGCGGCCTGCGGTGCGTGCGCGCAGAGCAGCGACATCGGGAGCGCTACGAAGAACGCGAGCAGGAGAGCGAGAATCCTCCGAGCCATCGAGCGAGCCTATGCAGCGTTGCCAGATGATGGCGACTCTCGGTGCGTTGCATGGCGCGACTAGCCTGTGGGCGTGAAGCGCAGCAGTGTCAGCCATATGAACTGCTCGGTGGCTCGCACCCTCGACATCGTCGGCGAGTGGTGGACGCTGTTGATCGTTCGCAACATCATGTTGGGGCAGCGCCGGTTCGAAGCGATTCAGGCCGATCTCGGCATTGCCCGCAATATTCTCAGCGACCGACTCAACACGCTGGTGGCGCACGATGTGGTGGCGAAGGTGAAGTATCACGAGCACCCCGAGCGCTACGAGTATCACCTCACGGAGAAGGGTGCCGACCTGTTCCCGGTGATAGCGGCCCTGATGGCGTGGGGCGACAAGTGGTCGGCTCCCGATGGGCCACCGCTGATCATGCGCCACACGTGCGAGGGTCGCGGCGAGCCACGAACAGTCTGCACCGCGTGCGGCGAGCCGATGGACCTTGCCCACGTGCGGGCCAAAGCGGGTCCCGGATTGCGGCCCTTGGCGACCCCCGTCGACTGACGGGTCTTGTGCGTTGTGTGATGCAACGGACTTGGCGTAGTGTTCGGTCGTGACGAACACCGACTGGCAGCCGACGGCCTGCATCCTGTGCGAGTGCAACTGTGGCATCGAGGTGCGCCTTGGTGAGGACGGCCACACCTTTGACCGGATTCGTGGCGACAAGGCGCATCCCGCCTCACAGGGCTACACCTGTGAGAAGGCGCTGCGGTTGAACCACTATCAAAATGGCACTTCGACGGCGAACGGCAACGGGCGGTTGTTGTCGCCGCTCCGGCGGCGGGTCGATGGCACGTACGAGGAGATCGATTGGGACACCGCGATCAGCGAAATCGCTCAGCGCTTCGCGGCCGTGCGCGACACCTTCGGCGGCGAGTCGATCTTCTACTACGGGGGCGGCGGTCAGGGAAATCATCTGGGCGGGGGTTACAGCGGCGCCACTCTGCGAGCGCTCGGCGGGCGTTACCGAGCCAACGCTCTCTCGCAGGAGAAGACCGGCGAGTTCTGGGTCAACGGCAAGATGTTCGGCGGCGGCGTGCGCGCCGACTTCGAACACTGCGAGGTTGCACTGTTCGTGGGCAAGAACCCATGGCAGAGCCATGGCTTTCCGCGGGCGCGCACAACGCTGAAGGAGATCGCCAACGACCTGGCGCGGGCCATTATCGTGATCGATCCGCGACGCAGCGAGACGGCCGAACTTGCAGTGAGCGGTGGGGGTTTCCACCTACAGGTTCGACCGGGCACCGATGCCTTTTGTCTTTCGGCGATGGTGGCCGTGATCGTGCAGGAAGGCCTCATCCACGCCGATTGGGTTCGCGACCACGTCGCCGATTGGCCAGCGGTAGTTGCCGAGTTCAGCTCATTGCCGGTGGCCACCTACGCGGCCCGTTGTGGGGTCGACGAGGAGACGTTGCGCGGGGCGACACGTCGTCTCGCCGCGGCCGACAGCGTTGCGGTGTTCGAAGATCTGGGCATCCAGATGAACCGCCACAGCACGATGAACAGTTGGCTGGAGAAGTTGCTGTGGATTGCAACCGGTAACTTCGCCAAGCCCGGTTCACAGTACATGACGACGTCATTGGTTTCCCTCGTGCGCAGTGGCAATGGGGCGAAGGCCGAGCAGGTCTCGCCGGTTGTCGGTTCGAAGATCATCAGCGGGCTGGTGCCGTGCAACGTCATCCCCGACGAGATCCTCACCGACCACCCTGCTCGCTACCGTGCGATGCTGGTGGAGAGCGGCAACCCCTTGCACTCCCTGGCGGATACGCCGCGCATGCTGGAGGCTCTCCGCTCGCTGGAGCTGCTGGTCGTGATCGACGTCGCCTTCACCGAGACCGCTCGTGAGGCCGACTATGTGCTGCCGGCGCAGACGCAGTTCGAGAAGTGGGAGGCCACCTTCTTCAACTTCGAGTTCCCGCACAACGTGTTCCACCTGCGCAAGCCGATCGTGGCGCCGCCCGACGGCCCGCTTCCCGAACCCGAGATTCACTCGCGGTTGGTGGAGGCACTCGGCGTGATCGATGACGAAACGCTGGCGCCCCTACGCGCCGCCGCGCTCGACGGTCGCGAGGCATTCGCCGCTGCGTTCTTCGAGGCGACGGCGGCCAACCCGGCACTCGGTGCGGTGGCGCCGGTGGTGCTCTACCGCACGCTGGGCCCGACGCTGCCCGACGGCGCGGCATCAGCCGCGCTGCTGTGGGGTGCGGCCCACAGATGTGCGCTCACCTTCGAAGCATCAGTGCGCCGTGCGGGGTTCACGGGTGAAGGGCTGGCGCTGGGCGAGGCATTGTTCGACGCCATTCTGGCCGGCCATCACGGCATCACGTTCTCTATCGATGAGTGGGCCGACGTGTCACCTCGCGTGCAGACCGAGGACGGGCTGATCCACGTCCACATTGCGGAGATGGTCGACGAGCTTCGTGCGCTGGCCGACGAACCCGAGTTCACCTCTGCCGACTTTCCGCTGGTGCTCAGCGCCGGCGAGCGACGTTCGTTCACGGCCAACACGATCATCCGCGACTCGTCGTGGCGCAAGCGCGACGCGGACGGTGCGCTGCGGGTCAGTGCCGAGGATGCCGCCGCGTGTGGTCTGGTGGATGGGGGAGTGGCACTGATCAGTACTCGGCGTGGCAGCGCACAGGTCGCGGTGGAAGTGAGCCCGATGATTCAGCGCGGTCATGTGTCGCTGCCCAACGGGATGGGCCTGGACGAACCAACAGCCGACGGCGCGGCGCGCGCAGGCGTCGCCCCCAACGATCTGACCAGCAGCGACGACCGTGACTGGATCGCCGGAACCCCATGGCACAAGAGCGTCCCCGCTCGCCTCGAACCGGTCAGCTGAGGCGCACATCGGTCGAAGGAGTGGGCATCCGGGCCAGCAATTGTTACTATGGCCGTAGTGCTAATTCCTCCCACTGATCGGAACATGCCATGACGTCATTCGACCTGGATCTCAGCAAGTACAACCTCGGCTGGAGCGATACCGGCGTCGAGTACGCGTTCGAGCCGAAAAAGGGCCTGGACATGGGCGTCGTCGACCAGATCAGCTGGTGGAAGGGCGAGCCGAAGTGGATGAGCAACATGCGCCAGCGCAGCTTGCGCACCTTCGATCGCAAGCCGATGGCCGAGTGGTTCGCCATCAACATGCCCGACATCGACTTTCAGGACATCTACTACTACCTGCGGCCGGCCACCGAGCAGGTCAGCGAGTGGGACGACCTTCCCGAGCAGATGAAGGCCACCTACGAGAAGTTGGGCATCCCCGAGGCGGAGCGCAAGTACCTCGCCGGAGTGACTGCACAGTACGAATCGGAAGTCGTCTTCCATCGCAACCGTGAGGACCTGGAGAAGCAGGGCATCTTGTTCTGCGACATGGACACCGCCTTGCGCGAGTACCCAGAGCTGGTCAAGCAGTACTTCGGCACCATCATCCCTCCCGGCGACAACAAGTTCTCGGCGCTCAACACGGCCGTCTGGTCGGGCGGCTCGTTCGTCTACGTGCCGCCGGGCGTCAACTGCGAAATGCCGCTGCAGGCCTACTTCCGTATCAACAGCGAGAACGCCGGTCAGTTCGAGCGCACGCTCATCATCGCCGACGAGGGCAGCCAGGTTCACTACATCGAAGGCTGCTCGGCCCCGGTGTACACCAAGGATTCGCTGCACTCGGCCGTGGTCGAGATCGTGGTCAAGCCCTCTGCCCGTGTCACGTACACCACCATCCAGAACTGGTCACCGAACGTCTACAACCTTGTCACCAAGCGGGCGCGCGTTGAGGCCGAAGGCCACATGGAATGGATCGATGGCAACATCGGCTCCAAGCTGACCATGAAGTACCCCAGCGTCTATCTCGTTGGCCCGAAGGCCACTGGCGAGGTGTTGTCGGTTGCCTACGCCGGCGCCGGGCAGCATCAGGACGCGGGCGCCAAGATGGTGCACGCCGCGCCGGAGACAACCTCCAAGATCGTGTCGAAGTCCATCTCCAAGGACGGCGGCATCACCACCTACCGCGGCCTGGTCCGCGTCGAGGAAGGCGCCTACGGCTGCAAGAGCCATGTGCAGTGCGACGCGCTCATCCTCGATGAGGACAGTGAGAGCCGCACCTTCCCGTACATGGAAGTGGGCGAGCGCGACGCACAGATCGGCCACGAGGCGACGGTTTCCAAGATCGCCGACGAGCAGCTCTTCTACCTCATGTCTCGCGGCCTCTCGCAAGAGCAGGCGATGGGCATGGTCGTCAACGGCTTCATCGAGCCCATCACGCGCACACTCCCCATGGAGTACGCCGTCGAGTGGAGCCGCCTCATCGAACTGCAAATGGAAGGCAGCGTCGGCTGAGTTTGTTCAGCACTCGACGAAGTTGACCGCCACCGGTGCGTTCGGCTTGCGGCCGAGGAACGTGATCGCCAGCCCGCCGCGGGCGGTTTCCTTGTACTTCTCGTGCATGTCGCGGCCTGTGTCGCGCATGGTCGCAATCGCTTGATCCAGCGAGACTAGGTGAGTGCCGTCGCCGTGCAGGGCGAGGCGAGCTGCGTTGATCGCCTTCATCGCGGCCATTGCGTTGCGTTCGATGCAAGGCACCTGCACCAGGCCACCAATTGGATCGCACGTCAGCCCGAGGTTGTGTTCGAGCGCGATCTCGGCAGCGTTTTCCACCTGCTCGGGCGTGCCACCCATCACGTGCGCCAACCCGGCGGCGGCCATTGCGCACGCGGAGCCGACCTCACCCTGGCAGCCGACCTCGGCACCAGAGATGGAGGCGTTCATCTTGAACAACGCGCCGATGGCGCCAGCGGTGAGCAGAAACTCGACGATGCCGTCGTCGTCGGCGCCCGGCACGAACTTGGCGTAGTAGTGCAGGACGGCCGGGACGATGCCGGCTGCACCATTGGTCGGCGCGGTCACCACTCGTCCGCCAGCGGCGTTCTCCTCGTTGACAGCAAGGGCGAACAGGTTGACCCAGTCGAGTGCGGCCAACGGGTCGATGTTGCCGTCGTCGGTCATCAGCGTGCGGTGTAACGCAGCAGCCCGGCGCTGTACGTGAAGCCCACCGGGCAGCTCGCCCTCGTTGCGACAGCCGCGGGAAACGCAATCCTGCATCGCCTGCCAGATTTCCATGAGCTGGTCGCGCACTTCCGCGGTCGTCCGTTGTTCATGCTCGTTGATCATCTTGATGTCGCTGATCGATGCGCCGTTGGCTGCGCACATCTCCAGCAATTCGTCGGCCGAGCTGTACGGATAGGGGACGGACGACAGTGAAGCGCTGATCGTCGCGTCCACCTCGTCGTCGTCGACGACGAAGCCGCCACCGATCGAGTAATAGCGATGACTCAGCAGCAGCGCGCCGTCGATGTCGAACGCTTCGAACATCATCCCATTGGGGTGTCCGGGCAGCGTCTCGTCGGCATGCATCACCACGTCGGTGCCCACGTCGAACAGAATCGCCGTATCGCCCAGAAGTCGCAGCGTGCGGTCGGCCGTGATTCCGGCGAGCAGGACGGGGATGTCGTCCGGGTCGATGGTCTGCGGCTGGGCGCCGCTGAGCCCGAGGAGTACCGCTGAGACAGTGCCATGGCCGACGCCGGTTGCCGCCAGCGATCCGTACAGGTGGGTGCGCAGCATGCCAACGTTGGCAAGGCCGTGATCGACAGCTACTCGCTCGAGAAACGTGCGTGCCGCTCGCATCGGCCCGACGGTGTGCGAGCTGGACGGGCCGATTCCGATGCGGAACAGTTCGAAGACACTGATGGTCATGTTCTCGGAGCCTTCTGCAGCATTGTTCGATCCTGGCAGACCACGAGGCTCCCTTGCTGCCAGACTGACCCCATGCCCATGCGTCAGGAGTGCAGGAACTTCGAGAGCCGCACCTATCCCAACGGTGAAACGGTTCGAAAATGCAATCTCGACCTTGCCCCAGAGGCCCCCTGGCGATGCCCGGCCGACTGCGGCAAGTTCGAGCCGCGGATGGATGCCGGCTGGACATATGGCTCGATGGTGTCGCCGAAGACTCCCGAGGAACCGCCGGGTCTGGAGGATGGCACCGCCGCAGCGCTACTGGACGAGGCGGAGGAGTACCTGAGTTCGGTAGGTCCGCAGGTCATGGCCGAGGTGCAGGCCGAGCACGCCTTGCGCGATGCCCAGCACAGGAATGGCTGGAAGCGCTTCTTGCGCCGCCGCAAGCCCTGAGTGAAGCGCTGGCCACTACTCGGTCGTCCCAGGACCCTGGCATCCGAGTGCTCACTCCCACCCCGGGGTGCGAGTGAGCACTCGGATGGACCCGTGGCACTCGCACCGACGGTGTGAGCACTCGGATGGACCCGTGGTACTCGCACCGACGGTGTGGAACTCGGATGGGTCCGTGGCACTCGCAACTCGGTGGGGCGTGGGGATTAGTACTACGTGCGTAGTAGAATTTAAATCGTGCTCTCCTCGATATCCGATGCCCTTGACGCGGATGCACCCGACCGTGCGCTGCGTCTCGCCGCCGCAGAGCGGGCAGCTGCGACGGCCCTCCCTTCGCCCGAGTTGGAAGTGTGGCGCTACAGCCGCATTGCCGAGCTCGACCTTGCCAACTTCGCACCGGCCGCCGTGCGCACCACGGTCACCGGAGCCGACCAAGTGCCGGCCGCCGACGCCGCGCTGATTGCCGGGCTCGTTGCCGGCATGGAGGTGCACGACGTCTTCGATGAGCTCAGCGCCGCCTACCACCGCACGGTCGCCATCAGCGTTCCGTCCGGCAAGGTCCTCGCTGAGCCCATCGTCGTCACCCACCACATCGAGGGCAACGGTGTCGCGCTCTACCCACGGCTCGTCATCCACGCCGGAGCCGACAGCGAATTCACTGTCGTCGAGCGCTTCGAGAGCGCCGACGAAACCGAAGCCCTGGTCGTTCCTCGCCTGGTGGTGCACGCCTCGCAGGCCGCCCGTGTCTCGTATCTGGGCGTCAATCTGCTGGGCACCAAGGTCTGGCAGCTCGGCCATCAGCAGGCCACCGGCGAGCGCGACAGCACGACGCTGTTGGCCACGGTTGCTCTCGGCGGCGACTATGCCCGCGTGCGTACCGATGCCCGCGTCGTCGGCCAGGGTGCCACCACCAAGCAGGTGGCGCTGTACTACGCCGACGGCACACAGATGCACGACTTCCGCACGCTGCAAGACCACGTGGCGCCCAAGACCTACAGCGACTTGCTGTTCAAGGGCGCGGTGCAAGACACGGCGAAGAGCGTGTACACCGGCCTGATCCGCATTCGTTAAGAGGCAAAGGGTTCGGTCGCGTATCAGACCAACCGCAACCTGACGCTCAGCGAAGGCGCATGGGCCGAAAGCGTTCCCAACCTGGACATCAAGACCAACGACGTGGTGTGCAGTCACGCCAGTACCGTCGGCCCGGTCGATGAAGAGCAGCGGTTCTACTTGGAGAGTCGTGGCATCCCACCGGAAGTCGCCGAGCGCCTCGTGGTCCTGGGCTTCTTCGACGACGTGCTCAGCCTGCTGCCCGCCTCGTTGCAGGGCCATGGAAACCTGCGCGCCGACCTGCGGGCACGCGTTGCCGCGAAGTTGCAGGCGGCCAGGTCATGAGCACGGTGGTGTGTGCATTCGACGACTTGGCGCCCGGTAGCGCCACTCGCTTCGATGTCGACGGTGTCGCAGTTGCGGTCGTGCGCATCGGTGACGACGTGTACGCAATTGGCGACGTGTGCAGCCACGGCGAAGTGTCGCTCAGCGAAGGCGAAGTGCTGTGCGACGAAAAGGAACTGGAGTGCTGGAAGCACGGCAGCGCCTTCAGCCTGGAAACGGGCGAGCCCCAGACGTTGCCTGCCATTCGCCCGGTGCCGGTGTTCGTCGCACGGGTCGTGGATGGCTACGTCAAGATCAGCATGGAGACCGCATCATGAGCACCCTCGAGATCAAAGGCCTCGTCGCCTCGGTCGCCGGCAAGCAGATCCTCAACGGCATCGACCTGGTCGTTCGTTCGGGTGAAGTGCACGCGGTGATGGGCCCCAACGGTGCCGGCAAGAGCACGCTCAGCGCCGTCATCATGGGCAAGCCCGGCTATGAAGTTCATGCTGGCGAAGTGTTGTTGGATGGCGTCGATCTGCTGGCGCTGCCTGCATGGCAACGCGCTCAGGCCGGCATGCACCTGGTCATGCAGTACCCCAGTGAGGTGCCCGGGGTTGGCCTCACCGACATGTTGACCGAGGCGTTCAGCGCCCGCGGCCGCAGCACCGACGGCCTCGCCGAGGAGATCACCGCCGAGGCGGAGCGCATCCACTTCCCGGTGGCGCTTCTCGACCGTTCGCTCAACGTCGACCTCTCGGGTGGCGAGAAGAAGCGCAACGAGACGTTGCAGCTCGCCCTGCTGGCGCCCAAGATCGCAATTCTCGACGAGCTCGACAGCGGCCTCGACATCGATGCGTTGCGCGACTGCGCGCGGCGCGTGGAAGATGCAACCAACGAGTCCAGCGACGGCCGCGAGCCGCTGGGTGTGCTTGCGATCACCCACTACAACCGGTTGCTCGAAGAACTGCACCCAGACCATGTGCACATCCTCGTCAAGGGCCGCATCGTCGCCAGTGGGGGCCCTGAGCTTGCCGACCAGCTGGAGACCGATGGCTACGAAGCGTTCACCGGCGGCGAGCCGGAAGGCGCCGCGGTTGTCGATCGGCCGAGCAGCCTCGACGACCTTTTCGCCCTCTGACGCGGCACCGCCCACCGGCTCGGTGTGGGAGGGCGAGGCCGGTGGGCGGTGTGCTGCGCCTGGATCACTCACATCGCACGCAGGCGGGCGATGCGTTCCTCCGTCGCAGGATGGGTGCTGAAGAGCCGCGCGGTGCGAGCGTTGCGGCCGCCGCGGAGTTCGTTCAACGGGTTGTAGATGTAGGCCTGCGCTTGCGCCGGCGCGATTGCCATCGGCCGCCCGACCGCAAGGGTCTCGATGCGGGCGAGAGCGTCGGCGAGTGCGTGGCCGCCGCCCAGCAGTTCGGCGGCGCCGCGGTCGGCCTCGAACTCTCGTGACCGGCTGACAGCCATC
Organism: Acidimicrobiales bacterium; assembly: GCA_038328705.1. Classification (GTDB taxonomy): domain Bacteria; phylum Actinomycetota; class Acidimicrobiia; order Acidimicrobiales; family Ilumatobacteraceae; genus UBA668. Next base: position 43,248 of record JBBQMG010000012.1, read on the forward strand.
TGGATCAGTGACGCAGCGATCGGTGCGAGCAGCGCCATCATCAGCATTGCGATCGGGTTCGGGCGGTCCTCGTCGTCGCTGTTGCCACCGAACATGCTCGCGAACATCGCCATCTGCGCGATGAAACTGATTGCGGTCGCGATCGCGGCAGCGACCGAACCGATGAGGATGTCGCGGTGCTTCACGTGCATCAGTTCGTGGGCCATCACGCCCTCGATCTCGTGGCGCGGCATCGACTGCAGCAGTCCGCTGGTCGCACAGACCACGGCATGCTTCGGGCCGCGCCCGGTCGCGAACGCGTTCGGTTGATCACTGGGCGAGATGGCGACTCGTGGCATCGGCATGTTGGCCCGCTGAGCGAGTGAGGCGACCATGTCGTAGAACTCTGGTGAGTCCTCGCGCTGGATCACCGTTGCCTTGGCGGATGACAGGGCCAGCTTGTCGCTGAACCAGTACGAGCCACCGACCATCACGAACGCAATCGCAAGGCCGATGGTGAGCGAGGCGGCGCTGCCGCCGCCGATGACGCCGGCGACGGCGATGATCAGGCCGCCCATACCTGCAAGCAGTACCGAGGTTTTCATCGTGTTCTTGAACATGAGGGGGTTCCTTCCGAGGTGTGTGGGAGGTCAGAAATCGAAGATCTCGCCGAGGAACGACGACTTCTTCTTGCGGGGGTAGCCGCTGCGAGGGTCGTGGTACTTCGAGTGGTACTTCGAATTGGATCGTTGGCTTCCGTAGTCCGCCGCCGGGGCGATGCGCGTGCCCACTGGAGCAGGGGCGACCTGCTCAGGGGCGACTTGCGCCGGGGTGGCGGCCGCCGATCGCTCGATGATCTTGTCGAGCTCGCCACGATCGAGCCACACGCCGCGGCACGAGGGGCAGTAGTCGATCTCGATGCCGGCGCGGTCGGCCATCACGAGAACGGCGGCTGGGCAGGTGGGGCAATTCATGAAAGGGACTCCATTCGGTTGGTACGACGGACGATGAACTTGCGGGCCTCTTCGACCCACAGCACGCTGCTGGCGACCGCGGCGCAGACCATCCATTGCGTGAGGCTGATCGACGTGGTGTCGAAGAGGCGCTGCATCGGGCCGAGGTGGGTGACGCCTACCTGCAGCACCGCAACACCGAGTAGTGACCACCACAGCCAACGGTTGCCCAGCGTGTCGCGATGGAAGATGGTGCGCGTGTCGTGCCGAGCATTGAGGATGTTGAAGAACTGGAACAGCACGAAGGTGTTGAACGCCATTGTGGCGGCGACGGTGGGTGTGCCTGCCCGAAGCGCTTCACCGGGCGCCCACTCCAGGACGGCCAGCGTGCCCATTGCCATCATCAGCGCGCTGAGGGCCACGGCGGTCCACCGGCTGCGAGTCAGGATCCGCTCGTTTCGTGGCCGCGGCCGGCGCAGCATGGTGTCGGCGTCGGCGCGGTCGACACCCAACGCCATCGCCGGAGGGCCGTCCATGATGATGTTCACCCACAGGATGGCGATCGCCGTGAACGGCTTGCCCCCGGCGATGTCGAGCGCCGCGGCCAGCAGGAAGAGCAGCGCGAACCCGAGGGTCGTGCTGAGCTGGAAGCGGACGAACTTGACGATGTTGGCGTAGATCGAGCGGCCTTCGCCCACTGCCTTGACGATGGTTGCGAAGTTGTCGTCGGTGAGCACCATCGTCGAGGCTTCCTTGCTGACCTCCGTGCCGGTGATGCCCATGGCGATGCCCATGTCGGCCTTCTTCAACGCCGGTGCGTCGTTCACGCCGTCGCCGGTCATCGCGACCACGTCGCCGCGTTGCTGCAGGGCTGCGATCAGACGCAGCTTGTGCTCCGGCGCCACGCGGGCGAAGACGGTGATGTCGTCGATGCGCCGTGCCAGTTCGGCGTCGTCCATCGAGTCGAGATCAGCGCCGGTGATTGCCTCGCCCTCGAGGCCGAGTTGCCGGCCGATCGCCGCCGCGGTGGCAGCGTGATCACCGGTGATCATCTTGACGTCGATGCCGGCTCGGTGCGCCGTCTCGATCGCAAGCCGTGCTTCCGGGCGGGGCGGGTCGACGATGCCGGCCAGCCCGAGGAACGTGAGCTGCTCGACGAGCTCGATCGTGTCGGCGACGTCAGCCTCGAACTCTGCCCACGCGTCGAGGTCGAACTCACGCTGTGCGACAGCCAGCACGCGTAGGCCCTGCGAGGCGAGTCGCTCGTTGTGTGCGAGCACTTCGGCGAGATGCATCGACAGCGGTGCGTGCTCACCTTCGTGGTCGATCACGTTGGTACAGCGAGTGAGCAGCACATCCGGCGCGCCCTTCACGAGGAGTCGGACTACTCGCTCGCCGCTGGCGGTCAACATGTCGTGGGCGGTCGCCATGAACTTGTTGGCCGAGTCGAAGGGCACGACGGCACGGCGTGGATGTCGTGCACGCAGATCGGAGATGTCCTGGCCGGCCTTCGCTGCCAGCACGATCAGCGCACCCTCCGTCGGGTCGCCGACGAGGATCCAACCGTCGCCGTCGTCGCGCATTTCGGCGTCGTTGCACAGCGCCATGGCCATGAGCGCTGCATCGAGCGCGACCGGATCGTCGCCACGGTGCCGTTCGATGGTGCCAACCGGCTCGTAGCCGCTGCCGGTCACGGTGTGGCCGCGCAGCTGGGTGACGAGCTCGACAGCGGTCATCTCGTTCAGCGTCAGGGTGCCGGTCTTGTCGCTGCAGATCACGCTGGTGCAGCCCAGCGTCTCGACCGAGGCGAGCCGCTTGACGATGGCGTGCTGCTTGGCCATCTTGCCCACGCCGAGGGCGAGCGTCACGGCGGTGACGGCCGGCAGGCCCTCGGGAATCGCGGCGACGGCAAGCGCGACGGCGGTGAGCACCAGATCACCGAACGCTTCGCCTCGCGCCAAGCCGATGATCACGACGAGTCCGACGATGGCGCCTGCCAACTTGGCCAGGCTGTGCGCAAGGCGGTCGAGTTGCACCTGCAGCGGGGTGCGCTCGGCTGGGGTGGCACCGAGCAGGCCGGCGATGCGGCCGATCTCGGTGTGCATGCCGGTGGCCGTCACGACCAGTTCGGCGCTCCCACGGGTGACCGTGGTGTTCATGAACGCCATGCACGTGCGGTCGCCGAGGGGCACGTCGGCCCGGTCGATCGCGTCAGTGTGTTTGACGGCAGGATGGCTCTCGCCGGTCAGTGCGGCTTCCTCGATCTCGACGCTGTTGGCCACCAGCAGGCGGCTGTCAGCGGGAATGCGGTCGCCTGCCTCGACGAGCACGATGTCGCCGGGAACCAGCGCCTCGGTGGCGATGTTCGCCAGCCGCCCATCTCTGCGGACCCTGGTGTGCGACACGAGCATGTCGCGCAGCGCCTCGAGCGAACGCTC
>JBBQMG010000013.1:0-45105 GCA_038328705.1 Acidimicrobiales bacterium
GCTCACCAACCCAGGAGGATGACATGCCGAGATACATGATCGACACTGCGACGGTGACAGCATGAGCCGGGCAGCGATCAGCCTCACCACCGGGCTCGAGGACGCCGAGAAGGTGACCGTGGCTCTCCTGGTAGCGGTAGGGGCGGCCGAGAGCGGCCGCAGCACGCTCATCTTCCTCACCAAAGAGGCGGCCCGCCTTACGGTCGCGGGGGTGGCCATCGGTGTCGCGTGCGACGGGTGCCCACCGATCGCTGACCTGATGAGGCGATTCGCGGCGGCCGGCGGCGAGCTCCTGGTCTGCCCGATCTGCTTCAACTCCAAGCAGCTCGATGAGTCGACGCTGCTTCCCAACGCCCGCCTCGGAGGGACCGTGCAGCTCTGGGAGTGGATCGGCGACGGCGCCACCACGTTCAGCTACTGAGCAACCACGATGACGATGAACACCACCATGGCAACCCAACGATCGACAACGAAGGAATCGGCACTCACCACACCGATGGGTGAACAGTTCACTCGGGCCCTGGCCGCCAAGGACGCAACGCGTCTGAAGGCGCTCATGCACTCCGACGTGGACTTCCGGGCGCTGACGCCAGGCAAGGCCTGGGCGGCGAACGATACGGACGAGATCGTCGACGAGATCATGCTCGGCACATGGTTCGATCCCGAACGACAGATCACCGAGGTGCTCGCGATGGACAACGATCACATAGGTCCAGTCGAACGCGTCGGCTACCGATTCGCAGTGCACTGCCCTGACGGCGAGTTCGTCATCGAGCAACAGGCGTACTACCGAACCGAGGGCGACACGATCACATGGCTGCGCATCATGTGTACGGGGTTCCTCCCTCGTGGTCGAGCCTGATCGAGGCTTTCAGGACCAAGCGTTTCCGGCCGTGTGTCAATCCACAGCGTCGGCGACGCCGATCGTTCGAGCGCCGATGCAGTGACGGCGACCCGGGATCAGCCGGAGACCGCTGAACGCTCCGTGTGACATGCTTGCGTCGTGGCAGAACTACCAACGGGCTCCGTCACCTTTCTGTTCACCGACATCGAGGGTTCGACACGACGTTGGGAGACCGAGTCCGAGGCCATGAGCGCGGCTCTCAGTACCCACGACGAGGTACTGAACGCGTCCGTGGATGCCAAGGGCGGAGTGGTGCTCAAGCACACCGGCGACGGCATCGTCGCTGTCTTCGTCGCCGCCCAGGCAGCCGTCGAGGCGGCAATCGAGGCGCAACGCCGGCTGTCACTGCCCGTGCGGATGGGGATCGCCTCGGGGGAGGCCGAACTGCGTAACGGCGACTACTTCGGACCGGCCATGAATCGGGCCGCACGGGTCATGTCCGCGGGCCACGGCGGACAGATCGTGGTGACCGGAGCGGTCGCAGCTGTCGTCAGTGGGGTGGAGTTCGTCGACCTCGGGACGCATCGCCTGCGTGACGTGTCCGAACCGATCCGGCTCCATCAGGTGTCGGCTCAGGGACTCCCATCGAAGTTCCCCCAGCTGAAGACGATCGGCACCCAGGGCAACCTCGTGCGGCAACCGACCGAGCTCATCGGTCGCGAGCGAGAGCTGAAGGACGTCACTGACCAGCTACAACACCACCGCCTTGTCACGCTCACCGGCGCCGGCGGTGTCGGCAAGACCCGGCTGGCGATCGCCGTCGCCGCCAGCATGGTCGAGGAGTTCCTGGACGGCGTATGGCTGGTCGAACTCGCGCCGGTACGCGACGATGTCGCCGTCCCCGAGGTGGTCGCCGGCACGCTGGGCGTCGTCCCACGTCCCGACGTCGGCGTGGTGGACGCGATCACACAAGCCATCGGCAGTACTCGGATGCTGCTCGTGCTCGACAACTGTGAGCACGTGCTCGGCGCAACCACCGATCTTGTGAGGGCGATGCTCGCGCGATGCGAGAACGTCAGGGTCGTCGCCACCTCCCGAGAGGGGTTGCGAGTCGCCGGTGAGCAGCGGTGGCCCGTGCCCCCGCTCGGTGTCGACGGTGGGGCAGAGTCCGAGGCCGTCACCCTCTTCGTCGAAAGAGCTCGATCGGTCGACCCTGGCTTCGAGCTCCGCGACGCTGCAGACGTCGATGCAGTCGTCTCGATCTGTCGCGGCCTCGACGGTCTCGCGCTGGCGATCGAGCTCGCCGCAGCGCGAATGGTCTCGATGACTCCGACAGAAGTCGAACGTCGGCTGGGAGACCGCTTTCGGCTGCTCTCGAGCGGCGGGCAGGGAACGGAGCACCAGCAGACGCTGCTGCAGACGGTGATGTGGTCCTACGACCTGCTCGACCAGGACGAGCGCCGGCTACTCCGCAGGTGTGCGGTGTTCGCCAACGGCTTCGATGCCGCGGCCGCGACGAGCGTGAGCGATGACGAGTCGTGGGACGAGTACCGCGTGCTCGATCTACTCGCCTCGTTGGTACACAAATCGCTCCTCACCACCGAGCGTGTGGCCGGCGGTACCCGGTACCGAATCCTCGAGACGATCCGGCAGTTCGCGCACGAGCAACTCGTCGCGGCAGGCGAGATCGATCGGGCCCGCGAGCTGCACGCCGCGTGGTTCGCCGAGCAGACCATGGCGCAATGGTCCAGATTCAACAGCCCCGACCAGCGGTCGGCCATCAACTGGCTCGACCTCGAGCTCGCGAATCTGCGTGCTGCGTACCGCTGGTCGGCCGAGCACAGCGTCATCGAGCAAGCCATCATCCTTGTTGCGCATCCCGCGATGATCGGCTGCATCTCGCAGCGGTTCGAGCCCGTCGGCTGGGCTGAGGAACTGCTCCCAGCCGCGATTGCGGCCGATGCCCGAATGCTCCCGCGGTTGTTCTCGGGTGCCGGCGTGTGCTGCATGATCGGACGACCGGAGCAGGCCATCGAGTACGCCGCACGCGCACTCGAACTCGCGGCCGACGCGCGCTACGACGCCCTCGAGGAGGAGTGGACGCTGTTCACGTTGTTGGCCGGGTTCCGCTACGTGGGCGACTTCACTCGATGGACACAGCTGTGCACCGACCTGGTCCCACGTGGCGGGGTGAGTGAGGTGGTCGGTCTCGCGGGACTCCTCGCCGTGTACCCGCGAATTGGCCGGCCCGAGGAGGCGCGCCGAATGGCCGATCGCGCGATCGAGGCGGCCGAGGCGTTCGGTGGCCCCTTCTGGATCGCATTCACGTACGGCGGGTACGGCAGGTCGTATGTCGATGTCGACTCGGCGAGGGCGATGCAGTGGTTCGAACGCTCCCTCGGCTACTCGCGAGAGCATCGAATCGTCTACCAGGAGCGGAACATGGAGCGTGACATCGCCAGCCTCGAGGCTGCCCTCGGTGATCCAGCGCATGCGCTCGAACTGTTCGACGGGTCGATCACCTTCTTCCACCGGGCAGGCAATCACGGCAGTGCGTCGACGGCAGTCGCCGAGGTGGCAATCGTGCTCGCCCGCATCGGCGACCACGCACAAGCCGCAACCGTCTACGGGGCCAGCATGTCGCTCGGCGCGACTTTGATCGCGGATCTCTCGCTGGTGCTCGACCAACTTCGGGCCGAGCTCGGTGATTCCGAATTCGAAGCGTGCATGGCGCGCGGCGCCGCGATGTCGTTCGACGTAGCGGTGCGGTACGTGCGCGGCGAGATCGCCCTCGCCCGTCAACGACTCATGAGCGAGGGCTGACCGGCGTTGGCGCGGCGCTATGTCCGAAGACCGGACATTCCGCGGCCGAAACCGGGGCACCACGCGCCTCCATCCGCCAGGTGTACGACGTCTCGTACACGCCGACTCGCGCCGCCAGGATCGGGTCGTCGGAGATCGCCAGCCCGTCGGTGAGTCGTCCGGGATTGAACGACAGCTCTTCGCAGTCGCGCGCCTGATCGATCACGAATCTGTCGATGATGATCGTGCCGAGCAGCACCCGTTGCCGATTGGGCGGCCATGGCTTGGTCGGGTCAGCTGTGTCGTCCCAGGCATCAGCGATCTGCATACGCAGGTTGAAGCTGACCTGGCCGTGCGCGAGGCGTCCCTTCAGCTCGGTGCTGAGGTACCGCTCGGGGAGCTGGGTGCCGAACGCATTGGTCTTGGGTTGCCGCAGCGCGGCGCCGATCAGCGAGCCCGAGGCTGCGGGGGGGCCAGCGGCGCGAACGCCTGCCGCTGGCTCGATGAAGAACCGCACCATCCGCTTGACGTCGCCGGAACCGCGCATCTCGAAGGCGTGCACAGCGTGGTACATCGTGCGGGCGTAGCTCGCGGGGAGCCGCGTCATCATGCTCTCGACGGCGAAGCCTTGCGACGAGGTGTACCCGTTCGCGAACTTCAGCACGGCGTCGGCGCCGGACATCGTGACGCCGTCCTCCTGGGGCGGCAGGGGGCACATCGTGAGGAGCGACCGCAGCCGGGCGAAGAGGCTCGGACGACGCACGTTGACCGCCTTCGACGCACGCTCGAACTCGAGCACCTTGTCGATGTCTTTCGCGACGAACACAGGCACCGACATCGTGAGCAGGTCGGTCGTTTCGATGGGGGCCGCACCCCGGGGAACGATGCGATCGCCGGCGTCGATGGTGCCACCGATGTGGAAGCGGATTGCCATGCCGCGCGGCTGGAGCCGCCCATCAGGGTCGTCTTGGCCGTTGCCGTTCGAGAAGCGCACGAGCACCGGCGTCTCGCGGTCGGCAAAGTGTCTCGCAACGCAGTAGGTGGCTGCAACGTCCGACGGCCGGAACCAACCGATGGTTCCGGTACCGAGTGCGTGGAGCGGACGGGTGCCAGGTCGGTGATCGGGAAAGACCGGCTGGAGCTCGTCGAGCAACGCCTTGACGACTGCGGGATCTGGCGCCCGATGCCCTGGATTTGAACCGATCCCCATGCCGAACGGTACCTCGAAATCGCGTCCGACGGGAACGGATACGATCGGCCGTCGGTGGATCCGGACACCGAAGGTTGGGGACCAAAAGATGCGAACGATGGAACGATTGTTGACGGGTGCGCTGCTCGCGTATTGGAAGCGGCGTGAGGAACCGATCTCCTGCGAGCGCCCGTTCTCGATGAACCCGTCCGACAACATCCAGGTCACGATGAACCTCATCATGCCGTTGGCCGACCCGTCACCGATCGGCAGAGCACAGCTGGTGCAGGGGCTGGCGGCTGCGGTGCACGACGTGACGGCGGGCCTCGACAACACGCAGATCGTGCATCATGGGCGGTTCGTGCTCGTCGGCGACAACCTGTGCATGTTCAGCGTGTACGACGGCGACTTCACGTCGTACATCCACGACTTCATCTACAACATCGGTGCGGCCTTCGACGCAATCCTGTCCTTCGTCGCCGACCCGCCCCCACTCCCGGTCGAGGACTACCCCTACGACTTCGTCGAGTGGGTGCGTGCGCACGACGCACCACAGCTGCCATTCCAGGACCTTGCATCGATCAACCCTCGCACCGACCCAGATCTGCTGAAGCTGCCGCGCCGCCTGGCGCTGCTCCTGAAGGCAAAACCCAACGCCCAACTGTTCGCGTACCAGGCATACCCGGGCGTGTCCGCTGCCAAGGTTCGCGACGTGCTCGAGATGGGGTGGTGAGCGATGGCAGCTCAGACCATTGCCTCCGACATCGACACGCTCCCCGACGGGTTCGCCATCACCGATGTCCGGGTCCTCGACGACATCCAGGGCAACATTCTCTCCGGCTACCGCGCCAAGTTCGTGCGCCACCTCGTCGTGCGGGTCAATGACGTACGCACGGCGAAGGACTTCCTTGCCGCTGTCGTCTCCGGGCACGACGGTGTCCCGCAGCTGACGACCGCACAGCACTGGGAACCTGGGGTGAAGCCGACGACATGTCTCAACGTGGGCATCTCGGCCACGGGCCTACGCGCCCTCGGTCTCGACGCGCGGTCGTTGCAGACGTTCCCGATCGAGTTCGTCCGGGGCGTCACGACCCGCGGCGCCAAGATCGGCGACGTCGAGGAGAGCGCGTCGTCGAACTGGCGCCACGGTCTCGACGATCCAGAGGCGGTGCACCTGATGTGGTCGATCCATGGTGTCCCTGACCCTGCCGTTACTGACGGAGTCGCCCGGGCGCGCGCTGCGCTCGAGGAACTGACCGTGCAACTCGAGTCGATGTGGGCACGGTCAGGTGCGTTCACAGTCACGTCGCGCATCGACGGCGCAACGTTCGACACGTATCAGGGCCACGGGGGCGACGACGGCTCGAAGGTGCACTTCGGCTACCGAGACAGCCTCTCGCAACCGCGCTTCGCCGTCGCCGGGCGCACCTACGGCCCGCGGGATGACGAGCCGATCCAGCCGGTCGGCGCCGTCTTGCTCGGGCCGGAGTACGCCACGCCTTTCCACGACGCGAAGTGGCAGCGACCCAAGGGTTACCGAGGCTCGCTCGAGTTCGAGCTCGGACGCAACGGGTGCTTCAACGCGTTCCGTGTGCTCGACCAGCGCGTCGGCGAGTTCGAGGACTTCCTGGAGACCAGCGCGCACAAGATCAACGCCGAACTCGAGGTGCGCCGCACCAAGGGACGGATCGCGGCCGACGCCGGTGGCGAGGCCTCGGTCGTGTGGGACGCGGAGAGGGTGGCTGCGAAACTGATGGGGCGCTGGTGCAACGGCGTGCCGCTCTCGCCCTCGTCGGACACGGTGACCGGAGGTACGCCTGGGCCCTATCTCGGGTCGGGCATGCCGCCACCGCCACCCGACGCCGACCTCAACGCGTTCCAGTACTCGGACGTCGATCTGCGCTTCGATGACGGGGACGGCGCCCAGTGCCCTCTCGGCGCACACATCCGGCGCGGCAACCCGCGCGACGGCCGAATCGTGCAGCGCAGCGCGAACTACACCCGTCCGATCGTCCGCCGCGGCATGCCGTACGGCGCGCCGTACGACCCGAGCGCGCCGACGGACGACGGCGTGCACCGGGGCCTGCTTGGCAACTTTCTGTGCGCCAACCTCGCCTCGCAGTTCGAGGCGATCATGTACGACTGGATCAACCTCGGGTTGCACGACCCGCGGCTCACCGGTACCAACGATCCGATCATCGGCGCAAACCATCCAGCGAACAGTCGGTTCGAGATCCCGATCGCCGATGGTGACGATCACGTGGTCGACACGATCGTGCTCGAAGGCTTCGCGTCGTTCACCACCACAGCGGGCAGCGTCTACCTGTTCTGCCCGTCGATCTCGGCGCTGCACTTCCTCGCGGGGAACCCGATCCCGACGATCGCGACGATCGCGGCATCGCACTCGGCCTCGCCCATCGCCGCCGCACCGGCGGACGGTTCCTCACAGACAGTGTCGGATGGGGCGCGGAGTCTCCGCTGGCGCATGCGTCGCGCGTTCTGGAACAAACTCGCTGTGCTCAAGTACCACGGTCAGAAGCCTGCGGTGATTCCACCGCCGTCCGCTGAACCGACGCCAGTCGAGCTCGTACCGTTCATCACGCGACATCCAGGCATCCCTATCGGCGAGCTCGTTGTTGCCGACGAACTGCCCAAGGACGAGGTGGACAAGGCCAAGCAGGTCTTCACCCGAGTCCAGCACCGTGTCGTCCGCTGGTACTCGCCGATGCAACGACGCCTTCCGCAGGTGCACGCCGACTCGCAACGCGCGCTCGACGCGGCATACTCGCCGGCGCACCGGTCCTGTTTCCCGGCGCCCGTCCCTACCCCGGGCGACCTTGGTGTGCTCGCCGTCGCCAGTCCTTACGCCAGCTATCTCACCGCAGTGGGCGGCGGCACCTATCGATGGGACCTTGCCCACCTTGCCGACTACGAGGTGCACCGTGGCCTCGAGCGGCTCGGTGCCGTGGTCGACTTCCACCTCGACACCGCAAACGGGCAGCTCATGCCGATGCGTGTGGAGAGCTCGTTCGGCGTGGTTCATCCAGGTGATGCCGACTGGGCCAACGCCACCAGGGCGGCCATGTGCTCCGTCACCTCCCATGCGTCGTTGATCCGCCACTTCAACTGGCTGCACCTCACCGCCGGACCGGTACTGGAGGCCGCCACGCGAAACCACCTACCGGCGACCCACCCGCTGCGCAGGTTCATCTGGCCGCACGTCTACGGAACCCACGCCGGCAACGAGCTGGTCACCGAGATCCTGATGTCGAAGGGCGGCGAGTTCGATGCGATCTTCAGTCTCGGCCACCGCGGCAAGTGCGAGCTGTTCGAAGCCACCTCCGGCGAGTTCGACCTTGCGTCGATCAACCCGGTACTCGACGCGCAGCGGCGCGGTGTGACCAGCCTGGTCTCACCCGCGATGGAACACTGGTCCACCCTGTACGGAATCTGCCTCGCGCACGCCCGTCGTTACCTCGCGGCGTACTACCCGTCCGACGACGACGTCGTGAACGACGAGGCGTTGGGCGCGTGGATCGACGACCTCGAGAACCGGTTGCCCAACGGCGTGCGCGGAGTGATGGGCCGTACCGTGACCACCGACGGCGTCGCCGAGCTTCTTGCGACCGTCGTGTACTTCGCCACCGTCGAGCACGAGATCACCGGCAGTGGTCTGTGGGACTACCAGCTGTGGAACCACACTTCGCCTGTCCGTATCCGTGACGACGGCAAGCGTGTGTCCGTCGACGTGTACCAGCGACTCGTCAACGCCAATTTCAACCTCAACGTGCACCGCACAATGCTGCTCGACGACCGACTGCCCTCGCTGGCGCTCGATGCTCGTGGCGTGTCGGCGTTCGTTCAGTTCCAACAGGACCTGCTCGGCCTTCAGGCCAACCTCGACCACAGCGCCTCGGTTCCCTGGCGGATCGAACCGCGACACCTCAAGACCAACATCAATGCCTGAGGCACCGACGACAGGAGTCATGATGACCACCATCCGAGCGCTGGACGACAGCGAGCTACAGGCGACGATCGACGGGCTGGCGAACACAGCGAACGAGGATTCCTCCGGCGCGAGCCACGCGCTCTTGGGACTCGCGCACTTCCGGCTCGCGCAGTACGACGTCGCTGCCGAGTACTATGCCACAGCGGCGGCCCGGGACGACACGAACGCCGAGTGGCGCTCGATGCTCGCCCGATCGCGCGACAACGCAGCTGCCGAGCTCCAGGAATTCGTGCCCCCTGTCACCCGCTTCGACGTGAACGCCCTCCTCGCCCCGCCTGCGCAACCACGGTTGCCGGACGTGCGCGAGACACATCGGGGCAACCGGACGTTGCGGGCACTGCGCCACGACGTCGGCAAGCTCATCGGTGACGTCGCCGGACGTGGCTTCGACGTCGCGTCGCGGCTCGCCGGCAGAAAGTCACACGGGAAGGTCTGGACCACCTGGTACCGCAAGGGCACACATGCGGGAGTGCTGACACTCGCCCACATGCGCGAGACCCTGATGGAGCACAACCTCCGCTCGACCTACCCTCCAGGGGAGCTCATCGGGTTCGTCGAGGCAGGTCTCACCCAGCCACCTGGGGTCACCCACTTCCGTACCGCTGACGGCACGTGGAACCGGCTCGACGACCCGAAGGAGGGCGCCGCCGGCACCCGCTTCCTCCGCAATGTGGCGAACTCAGCCATCCTGGCGGCCGACGACGCTGAACTGCTCTCACCGAACCCGCGGCTCGTCAGCCGCAAGCTCCTCACTCGCACGGTCAAGAACGGCGTGCCGCAGGTGAAGGAGGTGGAGTTTCTCAACCTCCTTGCCGCGTCATGGATCCAGTTCCAGAACAATGACTGGGTCAGCCACGGCGAACGCCTGCTGGAGGAGACCATTGCCATCCCACTGGCCGATGACGATCCTGCCCGCGAGCGCTACCGGCAGGACCGAATCCTCGTCGGCCGAACGCAGCCCGACCCGACCCGTCGACCGGTGGGCGAGACGACGCCGGTCACCTTCATCAACGAGGTCACCCACTGGTGGGACGGTTCACAGATCTACGGCAGTGACCAGGCGACGCAGGACCGGCTGCGCAGCGGGGTCCATGGAAAGGTGAGGGTGGAGGACGACGGCCGATTGCCGCTCGCGTCCGACGGTGTCGAGGACAGCGGGATGGTGCGCAACTGGTGGGTCGGCACCGCAATGCTGCACACGCTGTTCGCACGCGAGCACAACGCCATCTGCGATCGTCTCCGTGACAGCTACCCGGACTGGGACGACGAGCGCTTGTTCAATGTGGCGCGTCTCGTCAACGCGGCGGTGATGGCCAAGATCCACTCGATCGAGTGGACGCCGGCGATCCTGCCGAACCCTTCGCTCACACTCGGGCTGAACGCCAACTGGTATGGCCTGCTGACCTACATTTTCCGCAAGGGCCACAATCGCAAGACCGTCGCCGAGTTCAAGGTCGAGAACGCGGAGCTCGGCGGCCTGGTCGGCAACCACATCAACCGTCACGGCGAGCCGTACGGACTGGCGGAAGAGTTCGTCGAGGTCTACCGGCTGCACTCGCTGCTTCCCGAGGACCTTCATCTACGCAGCCACGCCACCGGCGAGACGATCGAGGATCTCCCCGTGACCGAGACCCGCCAGGCAGGGTCGGCCAAGACGACCGCGCGGGTCTCCCTCACGGATCTCTTCTTCTCGTTCGGTAACCAGCACCCAGGTGCGCTGGAACTCAACAACTACCCGAGCTTCATGCAGGAGATCAGCATTCCCGGCAACCCGTTGTTCGACCTCGGTGCCGTGGACATTCTTCGCGCCCGCGAGCGCGGGGTGCCCCGTTACAACGAGTTCCGGCGTCAGCTCGGACTCGAGCCGATCCGAACGTTCGAAGACCTGACGCATGACGCCGACAAAGTGGCTGCTCTCCGCGAGGTGTACGGCGACAACGTCGAGCACCTCGACCTGATGATCGGCACATTGGCGGAGGCCAATCGCCCGACCAACTTCGGTTTCGGCGAGACGATGTTCCAGATCTTCATCATCAACGCCAGCCGGCGACTGCAGGCAGATCGCTTCTACACCGACGACTACCGCGAGGAGGTGTACACGAAGGAGGGGATGGACTGGGTCGACGACACGTCGTTCAAGACCGTGCTCCTCCGCCACTTCCCGGAACTCGCGACCACCGGTCTCGGCAACGTCACGAACGCGTTCGAGCCGTGGGACACCGATGCCGAGCTCAACCCGAAGCGCCATCCGTTACGCGGCTTCGACCCGGACCTGAAACGCAACCCGTGGACCGGCGACGCGTACCGATGACAGCGCTGCCCCCGGCGGAGGACTTCGTCAACGGCGTGTTCAAGGGTGGCGGCGCCAAGGGCATCGCCTACGCGGGCGCGTTGCGAGCGGTACGGGCTCGCGGGCTGTGGTTCAAGAGCGTGGCCGGCGCCTCCGCAGGGGCGGTCACGGCTGCGCTCATCGCCTCCGGCATGGACGTGGACGAAGTGGAGTGCGCTGTGCCGTTGGCGTTGGCCTCGGCGAACGCGAATCTGGTCAAGCGGCTCGGGTCCGCCGTCATCGGCCGGAGGTCGTCGATCTACGACAGTCGCGGGATCCGCGACTGGCTCGACGGCGCGCTGCGCACGAAGATCGGCAAGATCGACGACGGCCCCGTCACGTTCGATGAGCTGTTCGCAGCGAGCGGCCTCGAGCTCTACGTCGTTGCGATGGACCTCGCAAGAGGTGTGCCGATGGTGCTGTGTCGGCGCACCACCCCCGAGGTGGACGTTGCCGGCGCCGTGGCTGCGTCGTCAGCGATTCCAGGGGCGTTCCCCGCGGGCCGCGGCGTGTTCATGTCGCAGGACAGCAGCGCAACGGTCCACGCCCTCGTCGATGGCGGCACATGGGCGAACTATCCCTCGTTCGTATTCCAGGATCAGTCGTTCCGAACATGGCTCCGTGCCTCGAGCGAGGCGCGAACGCACTGGTCCGCAGCCGACGACGAGCTGTGGGACGAGGAATGCGCCAGACCAGTCCTCGGCTTCGTGCTCGGTCATCCAGCACCCCTCGGGGATCGCCATCTCGCGGCGATGGTACCGACGAGGGGGCAGCAGGTCAGCTCGCGATTCGATCGCGGCCCGACCTACACATCGTCGAACCGCAGTCTGTACCTGATCGATCTGCTCCTCTCGAACACCATCGTGCGGCTGCTGCTCGTCCTTGCGATGGCGACGTGGGTGGTCATCACGGTGCTGGCCTCGTCGATCATGGCCCGCCGCCTCTCGGTGTGGTTGGCCGACTTTGTGCCTGACTGGCTCTTCCCGTTCGCGCTCGTCGGCGCGCTGTCGATGGTCGTGATGGCGGCGACGGTGGCGATCGGTCTCGTCGTCTCGCTCGTGCTCGTGGGCAAGTTGATCGGGGACACGCTGATCCCCTCGATGAAGGCCCTGATCGGTGTGCCCACCGGCGTGGCACCGTGGATCGGACTCGGGAACGACTCGGTGGTGGTGGAGGTGCCGTGTGACGGGCTGGAGACCACCGAGTTCTCGGTGAGTCCCGCAACTCGGGACTCGGCCGTGGAGGCCGCGCGCGTGAGCGTGGCAGCACAGCTCGACGACCCACGGATCGAGGCGCGGTTGACGGCGTTGCTGAAGAGGAGGAGCCCGCCCGACGAACGCCCCGCGCTCGAACCGCAGGTCAGTGCGGCGCCGGTGGAGCCGGACCGTCTCACCGTGCCCGGTGCGCTCTCCATCGTCGTTGCCAGCGCCATGATCGGGGGACTGGCCTGGAAGGGGGTCACCCTCGCCGACGACGGCGAGGTACGCAGCATCGTGATGTCGTTGCTCGCCGGCCTGATCATCGGTGGCGCAGCGCTGCTGTACCTCGGCGGACGCGCAGCAGACCGGTCGAGCGCACGTTCCAGATTCGGGGTCCATCCGTCACATCGACACTCCCGAGTCCCCACGGTGGTCATGATGCTGGCCGGCGGCGCACTACTCATCGGCGGTGGCGTGATCTCGGCAAGGACGATGGAGGACCGCGAGCAGGCCACGAAGATGGCGACCGTCGTCGGTGGCGTCAACCTCGACACCGACAGCGACGGCGACGGCAGTCTCGACGCCAGGTACACCGTCGATGTCCGCGAACCCGGCGAACCCGGCGGGGCGTTCATCGTGGAGAGTGACCTGCGCCTGCGGATCAACGAACGAGTCTTCGTCGACGTCCGCAACCAGGACGGCTCGGCGGAACTGGCTGGTGTGCTCGACGATGGACGACTCGGGGTGTCGATCGTGATGGCGATCCTCGGTGCCGGCCTTCTGGTGTCAGCACGGCGCAGTCATGTCTGGACCACCCGCTGCCGGCAGCTGGCAGCGCTCACGGCAGATCTGCACGCGCAGGGTCAGTGAGGCCCACTCGCATGCTCGTCTGGGGCTGCAGCGCTGCGCTGCGCCTCGAACTCGCCGACCACCCGGGCTACCCGTGGTCGCGCACCGACATCGAGCAGATGATCACGGGGCCAGACCGAGCGATGTTCGAGCTGATCCCCACTCGCAAACGCGTACGACTGGCAGTCAGCTGGCTGCGGGCATGGCGAAGACATGGTCGGTTTCGGTTATCGTGCCGTTGCGCCAACCGATTTCGGTGCCGTCGGGACGGTAGTGGTGCCAATGGCCCTGGGGGTCGCGCCAGGTGCGGTAGCCGGTGGCTTTCCACCGGTTGTGGTGGCCACACACAGGGCCACCGTTGCCGGTGTCGGTAGGCCCGGCGTTGGCCCATGGCAACACATGGTCGGCATCGCACTGGGCAGCCGGGCGGTGGCAGCCAGGCCACACGCACCATCGGGAATGCATCAACACCGCGTCGCGCAACGCACCGGTGAACAAACGTTGTTTGCGCCCCATATCGATCACCACACCCGCCGAGTCCATCACCACCCGCCGGACGTGGCCCATTGCGGCTGCGACGAGCATGTCGTACGGGTCGAGCGCCACACCGCTGTCGGTTTCGCAGCGGCGACCAGGCAGATTCGGATCCAATGCCGGCACCGGGTTGTTGGACAGCAAAGCGAGCAGATGGTGCTCCAACACTGGTTGGGAGACAACCACGTTGACAGTGAACCCTGACCCGGTGGGTTCATCCTCGGCGCCGGCCGCCTTCAAGAAGATCGCGAGCAGGGCGTCCATCCGCCGTTGGGCGTCGGTGCGATCCATCAGGTGCGGACACATCGCATCACCATGTGTGAGTAGCCCGGCTTCCCAATCCGCCATCCACTCGGTCTTCGCGAACGCTTCCAGGATCGCTTTGATCTGTGTGCCTTGCGCGGTGCCACTGGTGGCATCGAGGAAGAACTGGTCACCCACGATCGAGGCGCTGGCTGTGCGGTTCCGATGCACCCGCTCAGTGTCGTCATGGGCGCCATCCGCGTCCGCAGCGCGTTCCCACGATGCGAGCCACAACACATAGTCGTCGAAGTCGAGCGCCCCAGCCTGACCAACCAACAGCTCCTCGCCGTCTGCCAGATGCTCTTGCACCCGCGGATTCGCAACCACCGCCGCCAACGCATGCAGCTGCGCAACACCCAGGCCACCCTCAGCAGCCAACACTGCCGCGCTGTCGAACTTGGCCAGCATCGCGCCTGCTTTCACGAACCGACCAGCTTCAGGACCCGACCAATTGCACGCAGCTTTGCCCCACGCCTTCGGTGCGCGGTGCCTATCGGTGAGGTAGCCACCCGATTCGCCCACACGGTGCACGAACGTTGCGATCTGAGCCTCGATGATGCGACGTTCTCGGTCCAGCGCCCGAGCCAGCGCTTCGAGGTCGGCAGGCGACATACCCGCGACCTCCGACAGCTCTGGAACCACGAACGAACTCATGTACTTATCATCACAGAAGGGTGTGACAGAGTTAGACAATGCATCCGTCCAAAGTGGGGCTCGAATCTTGCAGGTATGAGAGGGTTGCGGACATGAACCCTGAACGCATCCTCAAGGGCACTTTCCTGTTTGCTGCATTCGCCAGCTTCCTGCTCAGTGTCACCATCTACTTCCAGGCTGGCGACGACACCAACGGCCGGCTAAACGGTATCTTCGTCGGCATCTGGGTGCCCTCGATTCTGGCTCTGGGCGCCTTCGTCCTCGCTCACCGGCGGCCCTCGCAATGACCGAGGCAGGTCTATTCATCGCAGGTGCAGTCGTGTCGATCATCGTGTTCACCGGTGTATTCCTCTACACGATGTTCAGCTTCGGGCGATGGGCCGACCGCGACGAGGCACGCACCCAACCTTGATGGGTTGAGAAGAGGTGGCGCATCCCCGCCACGCGTTGCTCATGACGTCGCGGACTGCACCAGCATGATCGCGGCGATGATTCCCCTGACGCACCACCCAACGGTGCGCACCCAGTTCGTGCACACCAGGCGGTGCACGCGGGTCTCGTCATAGCCATCACTGAGGGCCGTGTGTTGCGGCACCTGCAACAGCACCGTGCTGGCGTGGATCAGACAGAGGACGATCAAGCCCAACAGAGGCAAGAGGCGAGACATTCCGTTGGGCGGTGCAACAGCGAGCCACACTGCGGTCGCTCCTTCCACCGCCATGAACGGACCGACAACGAACGACGTGGAGCGCTGATGCAACCGCTCGTACTCGGCGAAACCATCTGCACCAACCGAGGCGAACAGCGGATAGTGCACCACCTGCACGAACCAGATCAATCCCACCATCGCAGCAGTCGCAACGAGGTGAGACGTCAGCAGGACTGCCTCTGCCGTATTCATCGAAGACTCCGTTACGTTGAACTCATGTCGAGGACCGTTGACGCTACCGGTGCACCTCACCCCCTCGCCGGAGCGTCGGTGCTTCTCGCCGGAGCAACCGGCGGGCTGGGCCGGGCGCTCGGCGCCGCGCTGCACAACCGCGGCGCTTCTCTGACGCTTGTGTCGCGCAGCGCCGAACGTCTCAGTGAGCTCACGCTGCTCGGCGCCCGCGCCGTGCTGGACCTGCGTGCTCCAGAGGCCTGCACGGCTGCCGTGGCCACAGCCGTCGCGCACCACGGCCACCTCGATGTGGTCATCAACGCCGTCGGGGTGGTGGCGTTCGGGCCGGTCGACGAGCTGTCGATCGACACGATGGAAGAGCTTTTTCTCACCAACACGTTCCTACCGATCATGCTCGCTCGGGCCGCATTGCCGGTCCTGCCCTCAGGCGGGGCAATCGTCAACATCTCGGGCATCATCGCCGAGGTGAACCTCCCCGGGATGGCGGCATACGGCGCGTCGAAAGCCGCACTGCGGTCCTTCGATCAGGCACTTGCTCGCGAAGCCCGTCGGCGCAACGTGCGAGTACTCGATGCTCGCCCGCCCCACACCGAGACCGGCCTGGCCGACCGCCCGATCGCCGGCACGTCACCACGAATGCCGCACGGTCTCGCTCCCGAGCACGTCGCGAAAGTGATCTGCGACGCACTCGAACGCGGCGAGACCGACCTGCCCAGCACAGCCTTCGCTCCCTGATCCCGCTGCCTCACGGTTGGGCCGCAGCTGCTTGATCGAGGACTTCGCGGATGACGGCGACCACCTGGTCGGCGGGGGCGCCGGGGGTGAGCACAGCGGCAACACCAGCGGCCTTCAGGCGTTCGATGTGTTGGTCGGGGATGATGCCGCCGACCACCACCGGAGCGTTGCTGCCGGCGGCGCGCATCGCCTCCACCACTGCAGGGGCCAGGGTCATGTGCGCACCCGACAGCATCGACAGGCCAACGAGGTCGACGTCTTCGTCGACGGCAGCGGCAGCCATGGTTGCCGGTGTCTGGAACAGCCCGGTGTAGATGACCTCGAAGCCGGCGTCGCGCAGGATACGAGCGACGACTTTCACACCGCGGTCGTGACCATCGAGGCCAACTTTGCCGATCAGGATTCGTTCGCTCATCAGATCACCGGCACTTCGACATGACGACCGAACACTGTGCCCATCGTTGCCATCATCTCGCCGAGTGTGGCGTACGCACCAGCGGCATCGATCAGCGTGGGCATCAGGTTGATCTCCGGGTCGGCTGCTTCGCTGGCGAGACGGCCCAGCACCTCCGTCACCGCTGCGTGGTTGCGATCGTGACGCACTGCATCGAGCCGCTTCAGCTGACGGGCTTCGTCTTCGTTGGTGATCTCGAGCAGGTCCATCGGGCGTTCGTCGTTGCCTTCGGTGAAGCGATTCACGCCCACCACGACTCGGTCGCCGCGGTTGATCTTGCGTTCCAGATCGAACGCCGAATCCGCAATGCGACCCTGGAACCAGTTGTCCTCGATGCCCTTGATACACCCCTCGAGCATCGACCCGTCGCCCAGGACCTCGAGGTGCGCGAACAGCTCCTCCGCCTGACGTTCCATCTCGTCGGTCAGGGCCTCCACGAAGTACGAGCCTCCAAGGGGGTCGGCGACGTGGGCGACGTTGGTCTCGAACGCAATCACCTGCTGCGTGCGCAGTGCGATGCGGGCCGACTTCTCTGTCGGCAGCGCCATCGCCTCGTCCATCGAGTTGGTGTGCAGCGATTGAGTACCACCCAAGACACCGGCCAGTGCTTCGATCGCCGTACGCACGATGTTGACCTCTGGCTGCTGCGCCGTCAGCGACACACCTGCAGTTTGCGTATGGAAGCGCAGCTGCAGCGACCGTTCCGCCACTGCCCCGTAGCGATCGCGTAGCCAGCGCGCCCAGATGCGGCGCGCAGCGCGGTACTTCGCAATCTCTTCGAAGAAGTCGATGTGGGCGTTGAAGAAGAAGGACAGGCGCGGGGCGAACGAATCGATCGGCAACCCTGCCTTCATTGCCAACTCCACGTACGCAAACCCGTTGGCCAACGTGAACGCCAGCTCTTCAGCAGCCGTCGAGCCCGCCTCCCGAATGTGATAGCCGGAGATGGAGACACTGTGCCAGCGGGGCATTTCCGCAGCGGTGAACGCAATGGTGTCGCGCACGAGCCGCATCGATTGACGCGGCGGGAACACGAACTCCTTCTGTGCCTGATACTCCTTCAGGATGTCGTTCTGCAGCGTGCCGCCCAACCGGGCGCGCGGCGTGCCGGCCTTCTCTGCCTGTGCAATGAACATCGCGAAGATCGGTGCTGCCGGCGAGTTGATGGTCATCGAAGTGGTGGTGGCACCAAGATCGATCCCCTCGTACAGATCCTCCATGTCGGCCAACGTGTCGATCGCGACACCACAACGGCCAACCTCACCCAACGACATCGGATCGTCAGAATCCAAGCCCAGCAGGGTCGGCATGTCGAACGCCGTCGACAATCCATCACCCCCCGACCTGATGATCTCCTTGAAACGCCAGTTGGTGTCGTCGGCGGTACCGAAGCCCGCGAACATCCGCATCGTCCACAACTTCGAGCGATACATCGACGCGTAAGGGCCACGGGTGTACGGGTATTGGCCCGGGTAGTCACCCATCACCGCCACGTCGTCATCGGGGCCATACACCGGCTCCAGCGGCACACCCGACATCGTCGAATAGTCCGCTGCGCGAGTTCGGGACTCGTCAAAAGCCTGCTGCCAAGTGTCTCGGGAATTCCCCATCGGACAAGGTTCTCACATTCGGGCGAAGATCACCTTTCTGTAGGATGCTCCCCATTCAGACGGACCGGGCGGGGGCCCGGGTCGCGTACAGGGGGTTACAGGGCGTGAGCAACATCGCTGGCGAGTCGCTTGCCGCCATCATCAGTGACGCGGTACAACGCGCTCGTCGCGGCGATGACATCACGATCTCCGAAGCAGTGGCACTCGTGCCCGCCGGGGCGCTCGGTGTGTTCCTTCACGCGACGTTCGCCGGCGACCGCGACCTGGTGCTGCTGACCACTGCGCTGGGGGCTTCCCCGGGCGCAGCCACCGGAAAGATCGTCTTCAACGCCGAGGATGCCATCGAAGCAGCCGAGGCCGGGAAGGCAGTCATCCTCGTCCGCAACGAAACGTCACCCGACGACGTGCTCGGCATGCAATCCGCTCGCGGCATCCTCACCACCCGCGGCGGTATCACCAGCCACGCAGCTGTCGTTGCGCGCGGTTGGGGCATCCCTGCGGTCGTTGGTGCGGGCGAGATGGTGATCGATGACGAAGGACTTCACATCGGCGATCAGCTGTTGCAAGCGGGTACCGAAATTTCGATCGACGGAGGAACAGGCGCGGTCTTCCTCGGCAGTGCCGATACGGCGATGCCGGAGGCACCAGTCGAGCTGGAGACCCTGCTCCACTGGGCTGACCGTATTCGGGCAGGCGCTGACGTCCCCGTTGCCGTGCGAGCCAATGCCGACAACTCCGCCGACGCAGCACACGCCCGTCACCTGGGGGCGCAAGGTATCGGCCTGTGCCGGACCGAGCACATGTTCCTCGCCGACGACCGGCTGCCACTTGTGCGACGGCTCATCCTCACCGATGCGCCCGAGGAAGAACTGGCTGCGCTGGCCGACCTGGAAGCGGCACAGCAGGCCGACTTCGAAGGCATCCTCACAGCGATGGACGGCCTGCCGATCACCATCCGCCTGCTCGACCCGCCGCTGCACGAGTTCCTCCCCGCGTTGGAGCGGCTGGTCGTTGCCGACGCGATGGGGGAGCTGGACGACGCGGGACGGGTGGAGCTTGCGGCCGTGCGGCGGTTGCATGAGGTGAACCCGATGATCGGAACGCGCGGTGTCCGCCTGGGCGTGGTCAAGCCTGGGCTCTATCAGATGCAGGTTCGCGCGCTGTTCCGTGCGGTCACGGCTGTGCTGGCGCAGGGTCGGTCACCGAACGTCGAGGTGATGATCCCGTTGGTCGTCGACCCATCCGAGATGCACATGGCCCGCGGCTGGGTCATCGAGGCAACCACCGCGGTCGGCTTCGACGGCGTGGTCAGCGTCGGCGCAATGCTGGAGACGCCGCGCGCCGCGCTGGTGGCCGGCGAACTGGCGGAGGTCAGTGACTTCTTCTCGTTCGGCACCAACGACCTCACCCAGCTGGTGTTTGCCTTCAGCCGCGACGATGTGGGGAGCACGTTGATCCCGGAGTACCTGCGGCTCGGCCTGTTGCAGCGCGACCCGTTCGAGTCGCTCGACCAGATCGGTGTCGGTCGCCTGATCCGCTACGCCTGTGAGCACGCACGCGACACCAACGCAGCCATCAAGATCGGTGTGTGCGGCGAGCAAGCCGGCGACCCCGAATCGGCCAAGTTCCTCGTCGCCTGCGGCGTCGACTACGTCAGTTGCTCGCCGTATCGCGTACCCATCGCCCGACTTGCAGTCGCGCAGGCGCTGCTGGAGATGGGACGGGTGCACGACGACGTGCTCGCCGCCATAGCTGCCGAGGCGGCACCTGACGACCGCCTCGACACAGAGGCAACAGCAACGCAGGGGGCTCACCCCGCCGACGATGGCACTGCCCACGACGTGGACGGCGAGTTCCTGGTGCTCCACGCGCTGCGTATCAAGGGCTACGCGGCCGCGGACGTGGTCGCCGAAATAGCGGGAGTCGAACTGATCGTGGCGCAAGGGATGCTGTTGGGAATGGCCGAGTCAGGGTGGTGTCGCCACATCGCTACCCGCGACCTGTGGCAACTGTCGCCCACTGGCCGCGAGCGCCACGCCGAGAAGCTGCAGGAAGTCTCGGGGGTCGCGGCCGACGGGCTGCGCGGGCCATATCCAGCCTTTCTCGACCTCAACGCCGGCTTCAAGGACCTCTGCAACCGGTGGCAGCTGCGCGACGGCGACTCCAATGACCACTCGGACCCCATCTACGACGGTGAGCGCGTCGTAGAGCTGCGAGAACTGCACGAATCGTCACTCGCCTCGATCGCCGGCTTCGCACGCGCGTTGCCCCGGTTCGCTTCCTACGAGCGCCGACTGGCGACCTCACTGGCACGTCTCGAGGGCGGCGAACAACGCATGTTCACCGGCGTGATGTGTGGCAGCTATCACGACGTGTGGATGGAGCTGCACGAAGACCTCGTGCAGCTGTTGGGTGTCGATCGCCACGCCGAAGGCAGCTACTGACCCTTCGTTCGAAGGAGGGTGTTGTTCGAGGAAGCGTGTTGCAACCGCTTACGCTTCGCGGGTGACCGACGCTCCAGACCTTGCGGCGATCGATCTGCGCCACCATGACGTGATGCACCGGCTGCGGGCAAAGGGAGCTGTTGTATGGGTCGTTGCACTCGACGGGTGGGTGGTGCTTTCTCGCGATGCGGCGGTCGCGGTGATGCGTGACGCAGTCAGGTTCACTGTTGACGATCCGCGATTCAGCACAGCTCAGGTGGTCGGGCCCAGCATGCTCTCACTGGATGGTGCAGAGCACCGGCGTCACCGCGACCCGTTCGCCGCAGCCTTCCTACCTGCGGTGGTGACGCCCCGCGACGGCGCAGCGATCGATGCCATCGCCCGTCGGTTGGTCGCCGAACTGCGGCCTGCGGGAGCGGCAGAGCTACGGCGGCAACTCGCGGGCCCTCTTGCCGTCGCGGTAGCTGCTGGTGCTCTCGGGTTGGGCAACGTACCGGTGGTCGAGCTGCTGGGTTGGTACGACCTGATCGTGGCCGCTGTGGACGGTGTCTCGCGCGGCGAGTCCGTCAGCGCGAGAGGAGTCGCTGCGTTCGAGTCGCTGGCCGGCGCGTTGCGATCGGCCGCAGCGAACCCTTCGTCGCTGCTCGCTGAAGTCGCCACTGCACTGACCGACGACGAGTTGGTCGCCAACGCGGCCGTCTTCCTCTTCGGGGGCATCGAGACCAGCGAGGGGATGACCAGCAACGCGCTCCACCACCTGCTGGCCGAGCGGAGCCAGTGGGCCGCAGTGAGCGCGGACCGATCGCTGGTGGATGCAGCCGTCGAGGAGTCGTTACGGCTCGAGCCGGCGGCCGCGCGCGTCGATCGGTATGCAACGTCCGACGTGGAGTTGGAGGGTGCGTCGATACGCGAGCGCGACCTGGTCATCGTGTCGCTGGCCGCAGCCAACCGCGATCCGCAACACTTCCCCGACCCGGACTCCTTCGACATTCGGCGCGCCAGCAGTCGCGGCCACGTGACGTTTGCGCAAGGCCCGCACGCCTGCATCGGCGCTCAGCTGGCCCGGCTCGAAACCCGCGCCGCACTCAACGCGGTCCTCGACCTCCTCCCGGACATCCAGCTGGTCGGCCTCGTCGAGACCACAGGCGTCGTGTTCCGCAAACCACTCGCTCTCAACGCCACGTGGTGAGGACCGTACGTCCGCTCCGCGACCTCACCCAATACTTTGAGCTTGAAATAATCTGTCGACAGGCGCAGACTGCGGGCATGAGAGTTCTGTGCCTCGGGGGTGGCCCGGCCGGGTTGTACTTCGCCATTTCGATGAAGCTGCGCGACCCGGCGCATGAAGTGACGCTGTTGGAGAGGAACCGCAGCGACGACACCTTCGGGTGGGGCGTGGTGCTCTCCGACGACGCGCTGGGCAACATGGAACGAAACGACCCGAAGAGCACGGCCGCCATCCGCGCACACTTCGCCTACTGGGACGACATCGCGGTCATTCATGACGGCGTACGCACAGTCTCGCGAGGGCACGGGTTCGCCGGCATAGGCCGCATGCGTATGTTGCTGCTGCTGCAGGACCGGGCTCGCGAGCTGGGGGTTGACCTGCAGTACGAGACGGCGTTCGGCACAGCCGAGGAGTACCGCCACGACTATGACCTGGTGGTCGCCTGCGATGGCATCAACTCGCTGGTCCGCAGGGAGTACGAGGACGTCTTTCGACCAGACGTGGACATACGACTGTGCAAGTTCATCTGGTTGGGCACGCATCAGAAGTTCGACGGCGCGTTCACCTTCATCTTCGAGCAGACCCAGCACGGGTGGATGTGGGCGCACGCCTATCAGTTCGACAGCGACACCGCGACCGTGATCGTGGAGTGCACCCAAGCAACGTGGGACGCGTGGGGCTTCGAACAGATGTCGAAGGAGGAGACGGTCGAGACCTGCCGGCAGGTCTTCGCTGCGCACCTCGACGGTAACGAGTTGATGTCGAACGCCAGCCACCTGCGTGGCTCGGCCGTGTGGATGAACTTCCCGCGCGTGATCTGTGAACGCTGGTATCACGAGAACGTGGTGCTGATGGGCGACGCTGCCGCGACCGGCCACTTCTCCATCGGGTCCGGTACCCGCCTCGCATTCGACAGCGCGATCGCGCTTGCTGAATACCTGCACACGGAGCCGACGATGGAGGGTGCCTTCCAGCGCTACCAGGAGGAGCGGCGCATCGAAGTGCTGCGGCTACAGTCGGCAGCGCGCAACAGCCTGGAGTGGTTCGAGCAGTGCGAGCGTTTCCTCGATCTCGACCCGGTGCAGTTCAACTACTCGCTCCTCACACGCTCACAGCGCATCTCGCACGAGAACCTGCGCCTACGCGATCCAGAGTGGCTGCGCTCGGCGGAGGATTGGTTCCAGGCGCAGGCGGGCGGCACACCTGGCCGGGCACCGATGTTCGCTCCCTTCACACTGCGCAACATGCGGCTGATCAACCGTGTGGTCGTGTCGCCGATGGCGCAGTACAAGGCCGTCGACGGCTGCCCGGCCGATTGGCACTTTGCGCACTACGCCGAGCGGGCGAAAGGGGGCGCTGGGCTGGTCTACACAGAGATGACCTGCGTCTCACCCGAGGGTCGCATCACGCCCGGCTGCACCGGCCTCTATGCGCCGGAGCACGAGGCTGCCTGGACGCGACTGACCACCTTCGTGCACACCGAAACGCACGCCAAGCTGTGCTGCCAGATCGGGCACAGCGGCCGCAAGGGCTCGACGCAATTGGGTTGGGAGACCATCGATGCGCCGCTGATGGACGGCAACTGGCCGACGATGTCCGCCTTCGCCATTCCGTGGACGCCGGCCAACGCCGCACCGAAGGCGATGGACCGCGCCGACATGGACGAGGTCACTGCGCAGTTCGTTTCCGCCACCGAGATGGCAGCGCGCGCCGGGTTCGACATGATCGAGCTGCACGCTGCACACGGCTATCTGATCTCCTCGTTCATCTCGCCGGCCTCCAACAAGCGTGACGACGAGTACGGCGGCAGCCTGGCCAACCGGATGCGCTACCCGCTGGAAGTGTTCACCGCGATGCGCGCGGCATGGCCGGTTGAAAAGCCGATGTCGGTGCGTATCTCGGCCAACGACTGGGTTGGCGACGGCGGAGTGACGCCGGATGAAGCAGTCGAGATTGCTCGCCTGTTCTCGCAGGCCGGCGCCGACATCATCGACGTCTCCGCCGGGCAGACATCGTCCGACGCACGACCGATCTACGGCCGGATGTTCCAGACTCCGTTCAGCGATCGCATCCGCAACGAGGCGGGCATCTCGACCATGGCCGTCGGCAACATCTACGAGCACGACCACGTCAACGGCATCTTGATGGCCGGCCGCGCCGACCTGGTGTGTCTGGCGCGACCGCACCTGGCCGACCCGTACTGGACGCTGCACGCGGCCATCGAGCTCGGTGACGCACACACGGAATGGCCGCTGCCCTACCAACCCGGACACGAGCAAGCGTTGCGCCTCGCACAGCGCGCACAGGAAGCGATCCGCGCATGATGCTGCAGGGACAACCATTGAACGGCCGACGAGCACTGATCACCGGCGGCGGCACCGGCCAGGGCGCCGACCTTGCACTCACGTTCGCGGCACAGGGTGCGGACGTGGTGATTGCGGGTCGCAGGATCGAACCGCTGGAGGCGGTGGTCACGAAGAGCGTGGGCATCAGAGCCGTCGTCGCCGACGTGACCAGCGAGGCCGACGTGTCACGACTGTTCACCGAAGCCGGGCACGTGGACATCGTCATCGCCAACGCGGGCATGGCTGACAGCGCTCCGTTCGGCCGCACCTCGTTGGAGATGTGGAACGAGATCATGGCTGTCAACCTCACCGGCGCGTTCCTGACGCTGCGCGAGGGTGTGCGCCAGCTGCAGGGAAGTGACTGGGGTCGGCTGATCACCGTCGCATCCATCACGGGCCTGAAGGGCTATCCGTATGTGGCGGCATACGCAACATCGAAGCATGGCGCTGTCGGGTTGACCCGTTCGGTCGCGCAGGAGCTGGCGGGCACCGGCATCACGGTCAACGCGCTGTGCCCCGGATACCTCGACACCGAGATGACCGACCGGACGCTGCAGAACATCATGGCCAAGACGGGTCGCAGCCACGACGAAGCACTGCAGTCGTTGACGCGCATGAACCCGCAGCGGCGCCTCATCCAGCCCGCAGAGGTGACGGCCGCTGCGCTGTGGTTGTGCGGCGCCGGTAGCGACTCGATCAACGGCCAAGCAATCGCGATTGCTGGTGGTGAAGTGTGAGCGAAACACTGTCCAAGCGTCGACTGAAGCTGTGGATTCGACTGTTGCGCGTCACGCACAGTGCCGAGGGTGAGCTGCGCGAGTTTCTGCGCACGGAGCACGAATCGACGCTGCCGCGTTTCGACGTGCTGGCCGCGCTGCACCGCGCCCGCGCACCGCTGACGATGAGCGAGCTCTCCCGTCAACTGCTGGTCTCCAATGGCAACACCACCACCGTTGTCGACCGACTGGAGCTCGACGGCTTGGCAACCCGGACCCCCGCAACCGACCGGCGCATCATCCACGTCGCGCTCACCGACGATGGCCGCGCCCATTTCGAGCAGCTCGCCATCGACCACGAGGCGCAGGTGAACCAACTCTTCAGCGGCCTCTCCGGCGCTGACCTGACGGCCCTCGAAGATCTCCTCCACCGCATGACCGCAAAGGAAGCCCGATGAGCACGACCTCGATGACCGACCACCGACCCGAGCACTTCCTGTGGGAGGTGAGCGATCGCGTGGCCACCATTCGGCTGAATCGGCCCGAACGCAAGAACCCGCTGACATTCGACAGCTATGCCGAGCTGCGCGACACGTTCCGCGCACTCCCCTACGCCGACGACGTCGACGTTGTGGTGTTCGCCTCCAACGGCGGCAACTTCTGCTCGGGTGGCGACGTGCACGAGATCATCGGACCGTTGGTCGGAATGGACATGAAGGAACTGCTGCAGTTCACACGCATGACCGGCGACCTGGTGAAGGCGATGATCGGGTGCGGCAAGCCGATCATCGCGGCCATCGACGGCGTCTGCGTAGGGGCCGGCGCGATCGTGGCGATGGCCTCCGACCTCCGACTGGCCACTCCCGAAGCCAGCACCGCCTTCCTGTTCACCCGTGTTGGGTTGGCCGGCTGTGACATGGGTGCCTGTGCGATTCTGCCTCGCTTGATCGGCCAGGGCCGAGCCGCTGAGCTGCTCTACACCGGCCGCTCGATGAACGCAGCGGAGGGTGAGCGGTGGGGCTTCTACAACTCACTGCACGCGGCCGTCGACCTCGACACTCAGGCGCAACTACTGGCCACACGCCTCGCTGCCGGCCCCACATTCGCCCACGGCATCACCAAGACGCAGCTCAATCACGAGTGGAGCATGGGGTTGGAGCAGGCCATCGAGGCTGAGGCTCAGGCCCAGGCGATCTGCATGCAAACGGCCGACTTCGAGCGTGCGTATCGCGCGTTCGTCGTTCGCGAGAAGCCCGTCTTCGAAGGGAACTGACATGAACAACACACCGTCGCCCCGGCCACATGAGGTTCTCGATCCCGCAGGGTGGAAGCCTGCCCGCGGATACGCCAACGGCATCGCCGCCAGTGGGCGCACGCTGTACCTCGGCGGCGCCATCGGGTGGAACGGCCAGCAGGAATTCGAGTCCGATGATTTCATCGCGCAGACCCGCCAGTGCCTTCAGAACATCGTCGACGTTCTCGCCATTGGTGGTGCCCGCCCTGAGCACCTGGTGCGGTTGACGTGGTACATCACCGATCGCGACGAGTACCTCTCCCGCTTGAAGGAGATGGGGACCGTCTACCGCGAGGTGATCGGCACGCACTATCCGGCAATGGCGATGGTGCAGGTGATGGCGCTGATGGAGGCACGGGCCAAGGTGGAGATCGAGGCGACGGCGGTGCTGCCGTGACCGACGTTCACGGGCTTGGGCCAACCGGACATACCGATACGTTCGCGCGCGACAACTTGCCGCCGCGCGACCATTGGCCCGAGCTGTTGCTCGACGGCTTCGACTATCCCGAGTATCTCAACGCGGCGGTGGAGCTGACCGATCGCATGGTCGAGCAGGGCTTCGGCGACAACACCGCGCTCATCGGCAACGGTCGGCGGCGTACGTACAAGGAACTCGCCGACTGGACCAACCGACTGGCCCACGCGCTCACCGAGGATTACGGCGTGCAGCCCGGCAACCGGGTGTTGATCCGCTCGGCCAACAACCCGGCGATGGTGGCCTGTTGGCTGGCCGCAACCAAGGTCGGCGCGGTCGTGGTGAACACCATGCCCATGCTGCGAGCCGGCGAGCTGAGCAAGATCGTCGACAAGGCGGAGATCACGATCGCGTTGTGTGACACGCGACTGATGGACGAAGTGGTCGCCTGCGCGAAGGACAGCGCATTCCTCACGAAGGTGATCGGCTTCGACGGCACGGCCAATCACGACGCCGAGTTGGATCGAGTCGCGCTGCACAAGTCGGTTCGCTACGAAGCGGTCCGCACCGGTCGTGACGATGTCGCACTACTCGGCTTCACCTCTGGCACCACCGGCGAAGCGAAGGCGACGATGCACTTCCATCGCGACCTGCTGATCATCGCCGACGGCTATGCGAAGGAGGTGCTCGCGGTCACGCCCGACGACGTGTTCGTCGGCTCGCCGCCACTAGCGTTCACCTTCGGCCTCGGCGGACTGGCTGTGTTTCCGCTGCGCTTCGGCGCTGCCGCAACGCTGTTGGAGAACGCCTCGCCACCCAACCTGATCGCGATCATCGAGGAGTACCGCGCCACCGTGTGCTTCACCGCACCAACCGCCTATCGGGCGATGCTGGCGGCGATGGACGAGGGCGCCGACCTGTCCTCGTTGCGAGCAGCGGTCTCGGCGGGCGAGACACTGCCGGCGCCCGTGTACGACGCGTGGATCTCGAAAACGGGCAAGCCGATGCTCGATGGCATCGGCGCCACCGAGATGCTGCACATCTTCATCTCCAACCGCTTCGGCGATTCACAGGCGGCATGCACCGGCAAGCCCGTCACCGGCTACGAAGCCAAGATCGTCGACGACGACATGAACGACGTGGCCCGCGGCACCATCGGGTTTCTCGCGGTGCGCGGCCCTACCGGCTGCCGCTACCTGGGCGATACGCGCCAACGCGCGTACGTACGTGACGGCTGGAACCTGACCGGCGATTCCTTCATGCAGGACGAGTCCGGCTACTTCCACTTCGCGGCCCGCAGCGACGACATGATCATCTCCTCGGGGTACAACATCGCCGGGCCGGAGGTGGAGGCGGCACTTCTGGGCCACCCTGACGTCGCCGAATGTGCGGTGATCGGCGTGGCTGACGAAGCCCGCGGCCAGATCGTGCAAGCCCACGTGGTGCTGAAGGATGGCGTGGCTGCGGACGACGAGACGGTCACGCGCTTGCAGGAGCATGTGAAGGCCGCAATTGCGCCCTACAAATACCCGCGCTCGGTGGTGTTCATCGACACGCTGCCCAAGACCGCAACCGGCAAGCTCCAACGCTTCCGCCTGCGCGAACCTACGCAGTGAACTCAGATTCAGATGACGACGCCACCCAGACATCTACGGTGACGGTGCGACCGATCTCCGATTCTGCGCCGCTGGCCCCCGCTTGCCACTGAATGGGAGTCATGTAGAACAGGTCGCGCAGCGCCTCGGCATCCAACTGCAGCTCGAACTCGAGTCGTTGCGCAGCGACTGCCTCCGCCGGCGCCACTGCCCGACGCGCCAGACGCTCCATCGCTTTGCGCTCGGAGTCGCCGGAGAGCACCGGCCTCATCTCCCGTAAGTGATTCGGCCCAGGGGTGACGGTCACCCAGCGGCCGCCAGGTTGCAGCACTCGCTCGAACTCGTCGAACGGATGCGGCGCGAACACCGACAGCACGGCGGCCACAGAACCGTCCAGCACCGGCAAGCGATACGCGGAGCCCACCACGAACTGCGCGTCGGGCAGCAACCGTGACGCCATCTGCACGGCACTCTTCGAAACGTCGAGGCCGTACAAGCCTGAAAGGTCGAGCCGCGAGAGGTAATAGCCCTCACCACAGCCGACATCGAGCACTGGCCCGTCGGGCACACCTGTCGCGTGCGCAAGCGCGGTCGCGATCGGTGCGTAGTGGCCAGCCGCCAAGAAGCGGCGCCGGGCCGCGAGCGCGTCGGGCGTGTCGCCAGGCGTGGTGGCCGCAGTCAGCCGTCCACCAACGAGCAGGTTGAGGTAGCCGCCGCGACCTCGATCGAACGAGTGACCGCTCGCGCACGTTGCACCCGCTGCCGAGAGCTGTAGCGCGAGTGAGCAGTTCGGGCAGGCGAGCACAGCTGCTTCGTTCGTCATCTCGGTGGCGAACCTAGCCAACCGACCATCGTCGCCGTGTACAGATACATTCCCTGTGTGACGCGACCGGCCAACCCGCACCCACGTGCCGCCCGTCTCGCGGCGCTGATGGCCGCCGTGACGGGCCTGGTGTGGCTCGTCGGCTGCGCGGCGCCGACCGACACCGCAACCACCGCAGTCGCTGTAACTCCTGGAGTCCCCGCTCCCGCCGATCAGGTCGTATTCATCGGCGACTCCCTGGGCGAGCAGGTGTCCCCATACCTTCAGCCACTGGTTGGTGACCGCACCTTCGTGCCCCACGTCTACGGGGGGACTGCACCATGCGACTGGCTCGGCAAGGACCTCTCCGTCACGCCCACGAGCGTCGCGGTCATCACCTTCATCGGCAATTCCTCCAGCGCGTGTATGGCCGACGGCACCGGCGGGTTCCTGCACGGCCAGGCGCTGGTCGACAAGTACCGCTCGGACATTGTCGGACTGGTTGCGCAGGTGCGCTCCAGCGGGGCACAGGTGTTGCTGGTCGGCCAGCCACAGAGACTTGGTGACGCGACCATCGAGACCGAGATAGTGGGCCTCAATGCGCTGTACACCGGAATGGTCGAGCCGGGTGCGGTGTCGTTCGTGGATGCCGGAGCGGCGGTAGAGGACGCGAACGGTGCCTTTGTGCTGCGCCTGCCATGCATCCCGGGCGAGACGCAGTGCGAAGCCGACGGCAGCATTGCGGTGCGCAGCGAGGACGGCGTGCACTTCTGCTCGGACGCCCCTGCGACTGGTTGCAGCGAGTACTCGAGCGGTGCGTTCAGATTCGCGGCGACGATTGCGACTGCGCTGAACTTGCTGTAACGTACAACCATATGGTTGTACCAATGATCGAACGAGAGGGCGCTGAGCAGCGAACAGACCTCGTCTTCCAGGCAATGGCATACGCCACCCGACGCGACATCCTGCGACTGACGATGCGCGGCGAATACTCGGTCTCCGAACTGGCTGGCCGTTACCCGATGAGCTTCGCCGCCGTACAGAAGCACGTTGCCGTTCTTCAGCGCGCCCAACTGGTCACCAAGCAACGGCGCGGCCGCGAGCAGTTGGTACGAGGCCGCCCCGACACCGTGCGCGACGCGGCGACGCTTCTCGATGAACTCGCAGCCCTCTGGCGCGACCGCCTGGACAGATTCGGCGAGGTACTCACCAACGACACCGTTCTCACCGACGACACAGAATCAAAGACCAAATGACCGTCACCAATGTTGATGTCAACACCGACGCCAAGACCCTCACCGCGCGGTTCGACGCCTCTGTCGAACAGGTCTGGCAACTGTGGGCCAACCCGCGCAAGCTCGAGCAGTGGTGGGGCCCACCGACCTACCCAGCCACGATGGTCGAGCACGACCTGACCGAAGGCGGCAGGGTCACCTACTTCATGACCAGCCCCGAGGGTGACAAGCACCACGGCTGGTGGCGCATCGTCAGCGTCGAGGCACCGACTCGTCTGGAGTTCGAGGACGGCTTCGGCGACGCCGACCGCAAACCCAACCCGGAGATGCCCGTCACCACCGCGCGGGTCGCCCTCGACGCCCTCGCCGACGGCGGCACGAACATGACGATCGAGAGCACCTTCCCCACTGCCGAAGTGATGGCGCAGATGGTTGAGATGGGCATGCAGGAAGGCCTCACACTGGCTGTCGGCCAGATGGATGCACTGCTTTGAACTGAAGACCCCCCAGGACTACGCGAGGGCGGCTTTCACCGCAGTGGCAATTTTGGCGCCATCGGCGGTGGGGCCGGCCTTGGCGCGAACGGCGGAAACGACACGGCCCATCGCCTTCATGCCCTCTGCGCCTGCTGCCGCAGCCGCCGCGATTTCCTCACCGATGATGCGGTGCAATTCATCGTCGCTGAGTGCAGCTGGAAGATAGGCCTCCAACACTGCAGCCTCCGCGCGGGAGCGCGCGGCCTGTTCGGGCCGACCAGCAGTGTCAAAGGCATCGGCGGTCTCATGATGCTTACGAACTTCGACGGCGATAACTGCCAACACCTGCTCGTCGGAGAGAACCGCCACCTCATCACCGGCGGTCTCGACGACGGCCACTTCGGACAGTGCCTGGCGCAGAGCGCCGAGAGGGAGCTCCTCGCGCGCCTTCATCGCGGCAGTCATTGCAGCCCGCAGTCGGCTTTTCACGTCAGTGTTGTTCGTGTCATTCATGGCATCCTCCGAAGGTGCGTAAAGAACAGCGTAGAGGGCGTAGCGTCGCTGAACATGTTGGGTTCGGTCGGCGATCTGGTGGAAGACGTAGTGGTGCACCTGCACGAGCAGGTGAACATTGCCAGCGATACGCGAGCCACGATCATTCGCCGGCGAGGGGGCAGCGCTGCCAACGTGATTGCCGCCGCGTGTCGGGCGGGCGGAGCGGCACGGTTCATCGGACAGGTGGGCGACGATGCCACCGGCCGTGGACTGACCGATGCGCTCTTCGCAGACGGGGCCGGCGTGGTCGTACGGCGGGCGGGGCGCACAGGCTCGATCATCGTGATGCTCGACCCAACCGGTGAGCGCACGATGCTCAGCGATCGCGCCGCCTGCACCGACCTCGCCGACCCGTTACCGGAGTGGCTGGACGGTCTGGACACGCTGCACATTCCCTACTATTCGCTGGTCGGCGAGCCGCTGGCAGCGACGAGTGCCACACTCGCTGGCTGGGCCACCGAACGAGGCATGCGGCTGTCGATCGACACCTCCTCGTCGGCCGTCCTCCACCAGGTCGGGCCGGCCCAGGCGCTTGCCCGCATTCGGTCGCTGCGGCCGTCGGTGGTCCTGGCCAACGAGTTGGAGGCCGCAGTGCTCGGGGCAGAACTGCACCCCGATCACCTCGGCGGAGCGCTGGTCATCATCAAGCAGGGGGCGCAACCGGCCATCGTGTTGCAGGCCGGCCAACCACCGCGCGAGGTACCCGCCGAGACGGTTGCGAACGTGCGCGACACCACCGGTGCCGGCGATGCATTCGCCGCTGGGTTTTTGCTGGCGCTGGCCGACGGAGCCGACCCGCTCGCTGCCACCACACGCGCGCACGCTGTTGCTGCCGACGCGGTGCGTCGCGCCTCTACCGCTTGATCGGGTCAGTGGGCGTTGCGTTGCTGGGCCGCGGCCAGTAAGCCGCCGGCACCGGCCAGCAACATCACTAGCACGCCGATGGTCGTCACGATGTGCGGCGCAAAGTCGGTCGCTCCAACGTTTCCACCGGCGATGCCGAGGGGGTAATCGCCCGACTCACCGATCGCAGTGACCCACTGGATGGCGCCCACGCTGACGGCACCCAGCGCCATTCCAGAGCCCCAGTGGCGGTTGGCCAGAAACCCGATGAGACCACCGATTCCAATGAGTGCCAACACCGCCAGCCGCAGATAGAGGGTGGCAGGAGGGATGAAGTCGTTGCTGAAGTTGTCGCCGAACGCGGCGCCGTTCATCGGGATCAGGGGACCGACCATCACGGCGAGCGTGCCCAGCGCGCCGACCACACCGATGGCTGGATTGATGACCGGCCGGCCGTCGGCGCCACCCGATGTCAACGAGAGTACGAAAGCCAATACCCCAAGCCCAGCCGCGCCCGCGGCGAGCCAGAAGCCGACCTCTTGCGTAGTGGTCAACGTGAAGTTGCCGCCACCGCCCAGCAGCGCGATCTCTTGACCATCGAACAGCGCTGTCACCTGTCCGATGACCCAGCCGAACGCGCCGGCCAATGCGAGACCGGCACCGCCTGACAAGCCGGCACCTACTCGCCGCCCAGTGGCCCCCAGGGCAGCGCCGCCGATCAACAAAACTGCGACAACGATGACACCGACGGTCAGGTTCGACGAGAAGTCATTGAGCCGGTAGTCCTGCTTGTTGACGATGTCGCCGGTGACCTCGAAGCTGGCCACCGTGACAAGACTGGCTGCCACACCGAGCGCTCCGGCCAGCGCGGCCACGACAACGAGCGGTGTGATGCGAAAGGCCTGGACGAGTGGCACCTCGCTGGTATCGCCGCCCTGCGCGGGCCATTGGCCGGTGGTGGCAGCATCCCACGGATTGGCTTCGTAGCCGGTCGGAGAAGTCTGCTCGACCACCGTGAGCGCAGCGGTGGGCGCGAACTGATCGGGCGGGTAGGTGGTGGGTGGCGTTGCGGGTGCCGTGGGCTGCGGCGGGGCCAGGTTGGGCGGCGGCAACAGCATCCCCGTCGGCGGTGTCGGCGATGAATCAGCCGGGTCGAGGCCAGACGCCCCGACCAGCGAACCACCGCATTCGGTGCAGAACTTCTGACCGGGCTGGACACCGGTGCCACATGACGGACAGAACATTCGCCTACCTCTTCCCGAAGCTTCGAGCGGACCGATCGAAGATTAGGCGAGATCGCCGGTCTCCCACGTCGGTTGCGGGTCGCTGGCCAACGCGTAGCGCTCGGCCATGCGGGCGAGCAGGTAGTCCTCGAACTCGCCCGCGGGCAAGGCGGGCGCGTACAGATGCCCCTGCTGGTGCACACATCCGAGTGCGATGAGCGCATCTGCCTGAGCACCCGTCTCCACTCCATCCGCGGTCACTGCGAAGCCAATTTCACGGACGAGTGCGATGATCGAACGAACGATGGCGCGGTCATGAGGATGAGCGGTGATCGTGTCGATCGAGACCCGGTCAATGCGCACCTCGTCCAACGGCAGCCGTCGCAGCAGGCTCAGCGACGACACGCCACGGGCAAAGTCGTCGAGGCAGACACGCCCGCCGCGCAGACGGAACGACGCCAGATTCGCGGCCGCCGACGACAGGTCACCATCGACCGAGCTTTCGCGAACGTCGATGGTGATCAGCGGTGCATCGATGCCCTGCAGCATCTGCTCGATGGGATCATCGCGCCAGCTGCGCTCCGTCGCCTCGGGCGCCATGTTGATCCGGAAACGAAATCCATCAGGCAAACCGAGGACAGCCAAGCGACGAATGTGCGGACGCGCACTCGCAATGACACGGTCGGTGATCCTCCCCAGCAAGCCGGCAGAGGTGGCGACGGCCATGAACTCCTGGGCGCTGATGATCTGTCCGTTCCTGCGTACCCAGCGTGCGAGCAACTCGGCGCCGACAATCTGACCATTGGTGGCGTCGATCTCGGGCTGGAAGAAGGCGACGATCTCTCCGTCATCAATTGCCCTCCGCAACGCCTGCTCACCCTCGAGCCGAGTGACCATCTCGCGTTGCATCGAACCGTCGAACAACTCAACACGGTTACGACCGCCGGCCTTCGCCCGGTACAACGCCGCGTTGGCGTGACGCAGCAGTTCGCTGGCGGAGTCGCCGTGCAACGGTGAGGCAGCGACTCCGATACTGACCGACGACGGCACCTCTCGACCCTCTGCGTACACGGGCTGGGCGAGCACGCCGACCAAACGACTGGCGATCGCGGCCGCGGCCGTCATGTCAAGACCGGGCATCACGACCACGAACTCGTCGCCGCCCATACGACCAGCGATCGAGCCGGGCTCCAGACTTCGCGACAGACGGTCAGAGATGATGCTGATGAACCGGTCTCCACCGCGGTGGCCCAAGGCATCGTTGACCGCCTTGAACCGGTCGAGGTCGCAGAACAGAAGACCGA
The DNA here is from genome assembly GCA_038328705.1 of Acidimicrobiales bacterium. Lineage (GTDB taxonomy): Bacteria > Actinomycetota > Acidimicrobiia > Acidimicrobiales > Ilumatobacteraceae > UBA668. Next base: position 34,888 of record JBBQMG010000013.1, read on the forward strand.
CCGGCGCAAGACTGCTGGCATTGGCCAACACCTGGTCGAGTAGTTCGAGTGTGCCGCGGCGGTTGTACAGGCCGGTCAACGGGTCATGAGTCGCCTGGTGCGCCAGACGCTTGTTCGTCGATGCCAACTGGTCGTTGACGCCGGTGAGTTCGCTGCGTTCATATGCAAGGTCGCGGAGCAATCGCTCACTGCGCCATTGCAGTCGAATAGCCTCCAGCGTGTTGCGACTGACGACGTGATGCAACACCGTCAACGACAACCCGAAGAAGATGGCCAGGAAACCCAGGCTGCGGAGTCGTAAATCTTCAGCGTCGATCAGCGTCCAGGACGACACGAGTATCAGCGGGACGATGAACGCGAGGTACAGATCGCGCCGGCCGGCGGTGACGATGCAGCCAACGGCGCTGGCAGCACTGGGGAAAAGCGCGAAGAGCAGCACCAGTTCCGTCGACTTTCCGCCCGCGACCCAGGGGCACATTCCGAAGAGCAGGCCGATGGTCGAAAACGCCGCGCCGATGATCAGCTGGGTGGTCCGCGAGGTCCCGTTGGTGTCGCCGCGCATGTAATAGCGATAGATCGCCAGCAGCACGACCGCCGTACTGGCAACAGCGGCGATGACCCACCAGCCCAGCCGGGCAGGTGCGGCATCCTTGCGCAGGAGCGAGGAGACCAGCAGCGTGAACGGCAGCAGGAGAAACGGCGTCGGCGCCAAGTTGGTGGTGACCATCGCCAGTGCACGCTCACGCACGAAGGAGCCAGTGGCCTCCTCCGATTGGTGCACTTTGGTGTCCACCACCTGGTCTGCCTTCCCTTGCGCGCGCCCACAGCGGACGCATCTCAAGTGTCTTCGGCAGTTCTGGGTCGGCACTTTACGTGGCGAACCAAAGTCAGGCGAGATACTTCAGGACATGCGCGGCCGCTTTGCACCTTCACCCACTGGGCAGCTGCACCTGGGCAACCTTCGTACAGCGCTGGTGTCGTGGTTGCAGACCCGCGCCGATGGGGGCGAATGGCTGGTACGCATGGAAGACCTCGACACGGCGACCGCCTCTCGTGACCACGAGGCTGAACAGTTACGGTCACTCGCCGCGCTGGGCATGCGACCCGACGGTGAGGTGGTACGTCAGTCCGAACGGTTCGATCTCTATCGCGATGCCATCGCGACCCTGCGCGGCCAGGGCCGTGTGTACGAATGTTTCTGCACGCGTCGCGAAATTCGCGAGGCTGCCCAAGCACCACACGCCGATCTGCCTGACGTCGCCTACCCAGGCACCTGTCGGACACTGACCGCCGATCGTCGAGCGGAGTTGGTTGCCGAGGGTCGGCAACCTGCGCTGCGGCTTGCGGCCAGGGGCGAACGATTTCTGATTCCGGATCTCATCGCCGGCGAGTACACCGGCATCAGCGACGACGTCGTCCTGCAGCGCAACGACGGCGTACCCGCGTACAACCTGGCCGTCGTGGTCGACGACGCGTTGCAGGGTGTCACGCATATCGTGCGAGGCGACGATCTGCTCAGCAGCACGCCGCGGCAGCGCCTGCTGCAGCAGCTGTTGGGTTTCGACGAGCCGGTGTACGCGCACGTGCCGCTGGTCTTGGCTCCGGATGGCTCGCGTCTCGCCAAACGCCATGGCGCCGTCACTCTTGAAGATTTGGCCGCTCGCGGCATCGGACCAGCGCTCGTGCTGTCGCGCGTGGCGGCCAGCCTCGGACTGTGCGCGCCGGACGAGTCGGTGACTGTCGAGGAACTCGTCGGGCGCTTTCGGATCGACACCGTGCCGCGCCAGCCGTGGTCGCTCGGCACCGACGATCTCTGACACGATCGCTCCATGACCGACGAGCTGCAACCCGACGACCTGCAACCCGACGACCTGCAACAGATTCTCGGGTACCGCGGTGCCGTCGACGAGCAGGTCGGTGTGCGCATCGTTGGTCATGAGGTTCTGGTCGTGCCCTTCTGGACGCCGACGTTCTGCGCGACGGTGATCCGCGCCGCTGAGGCCGTTGGCGCGTTCGAGCCGCAGCCTCACGACCCGGTGCCCGGCCACGAGGTGTCGCTGGCCCTGATCAGCCCGCGCCTATTCGAGGCGTTGGAGATCGACCTCGGCGTGCGCATCTGGCCGCAGTTGCAGACGATCTGGCCGTACATCGACTACCGCGGGCTGCGCGACGTGTTCGTCATTCGCTACGCGATGGGCGAGCAGGAACGCCTGCGTATGCACCACGACATCGCCCAGGTCTCTGGCTCGGTGAAGCTGAACGAGGGCTACGAAGGGGCGGTGCTCGACTTCCCGCGGCAGAACGTCACCAACGAGACCGCACGCGTCGGGGAACTGATCGCGTGGCCGTCGTTGGTCACCCATCCGCACCAAACGATGCCGCTGCGCAGCGGCGTGAAGTATGCGCTCACGATCTGGTTCGAGGTGCCGACTTTCTGAAGCGACCATTGGCTAGTCTGGATGGCACGACAGTCTCCTCTCCCCAGGGCTTCTCACATGACCTCGACTCGCACTGCAATCGCTTGGCTCTGCGTTTCGAGCGCGCTCGTGGCTCTCTCGGCTTGTTCGCAGACCTCCAGCGCCGACTCGCCGGCAAGCTCGCAGACCGCGCCCGTCGAGGCTGCTGTCACGCCGGCACCCACCACGCAAGCACCCACCACGGTTCCGTCCACCGAAGCTCCCACCATTGAGGCGCCGACCACTACTGAAGCCACCGCCACCACCGCTGCGCCAACCACGACCGTGCAGTCCAACCTGGTGGTTGTCGGCCCTTCGGCGGCACCCATCGCCGCTGTTGGAAAGAGCAACGGCGCCGACACGTTCGCGCTGCAAGATCGCCTCAACACATTGGGCTTCTGGGCCGGCTTGCCCGATGGCCAGTACGGGTTCGCCACGGTGCAGGCAGTGATGGCCTTCCAGAAGTACATCGGCTTGCCTGCCACCGGCAAGGTCGACGGCGCCACCGCCGAGTACCTGACCGCATTTGGCGACAGGGCCCACGGCATGGCCGACAGTGGCACACTGGTCGAGGTCGACAAGGCAAAGCAGTTGCTGTTCATCGTGGTTGACGGTCAGACGCTGTTCGCGTTCAACACGTCCACCGGCAGTGGCATCCCGTACGAGGCCACCAACAAGAACGACCCAACCAAGATCGAAAAGGGCGATGCAACAACGCCCGCCGGTTTGTACAAGGTCACACGCGAGCGTGCGGAAGGCTGGTGGGAGGGCGACCTCGGCAAGATCTACCGCCCGAAGTACTTCGTCGGCGGCATCGCAATCCACGGCATGACCAGCGTGCCCAACTACCCGGCGTCGCATGGCTGTGTTCGGCTGAGTACGCAGGCCATGGACTTCGTGTGGGACAGCGGGCTGGTGCCGGTGGGCACCCCCGTCTGGGTACACGAGTAACTGCGTGTTGCCACACATCGGTGCTGCGGCACCCTGGACCGACCCAGAGGTCGTGTCGCTTCGTCGGCTGCCGATGCACGTGCCGCTGCCAGTGGACGGCAAGGGTCGGCGTCGACAAAGTCTGAATGGCACCTGGCAGTTCCGGCTGTTCGACTCACCGGAAGCGGTGCCCGCAAGCGCGCTCACCGGTGCGACCACTCGCTGGCGGCAGCTGGCTGTCCCCGGGAACTGGACGGTACAGAACACCGACGACCGCCCGCACTACACCAACGTTCAGATGCCCTTTCCGGGGCCGCCGCCGCGCCTGCCCCAGCACAACCCAACCGGCGTGTACCGTCGGCCGTTCCAGGTGCCCGCTGCCTGGAAGGGCCAACAGCTGGTGCTCCACGTGGGCGGCGCTGAGAGCGTGCACGCGGTGTGGGTCAACGGCCAGTTCGCGGGTTACGGAACCGACAGTCGACTACCCAGCGAGTACGACATCACCGCACTCGCCCGGTCCGGTGCCAACGACGTCGCCATCGTCGTCGCTCGGTACAGCGCGCTCAGCTACGTCGAGGACCAGGACCAGTGGTGGATGGCCGGGTTGCACCGCGAGGTGTTCATCGAGGCGCGCAGTGCCGCACATCTCGCCGACGCGATCTGCCATGGCGACCTCTCGGTCGAGGACGGCGTTGGTTCGCTCTCGGTAACCACCACCGTCGGGTGGGGCGACCTACCGCTGGTCGGCCACCGCGTACGAGTCACGCTGCTGGGGCCCACGGGACGCCAGGTCGGTAAGCCGTCGATCGTTCCCGTCCCGGTGAAGTTCGCCGTGCCGTATGTATTCGAGGGCTTCATCACGCGCCACCAGCTGACGGTGTCGTCAGTGCAGCCATGGTCGGCCGAGTCACCGACCCGTTATCAGGTACAGGTCGAGCTGCTCGCCGCCGACGGCACGGTGGTCGACAGCACGCATCAGCTGGTCGGATTTCGTCACGTGGAGATCCGCCAACGGCAGTTGCTGGTCAACGGGCAGCCGGTGTGGGTTTTCGGCGTCAATCGCCACGATCATCACCCCGAGCGGGGTAAGGCCGTCACCGTCGACGACATGCGCGCCGACCTGCTCACGATGCGAGCGCACAACATCACCGCGGTGCGCACCTCCCACTATCCCAACGACAGCGCGTTCTACGACCTGTGCGACGAACTGGGTCTCTACATCATCGACGAGGCCAACATCGAAAGCCACGGCTACAACACCAGCCTGTGCAACGACTCGCGGTGGCGCAGCGCCTGGGTGGCGCGCGGCAGTCGGATGGTCGAGCGCGATCGCAATCACCCGTCCATCATCATCTGGAGCCTCGGCAACGAAAGCGGCTACGGCACCAACCATGATGCACTGGCCGGCTGGATCCGCAGCGCCGACCCCAGCCGACCACTGCACTACGAAGGCACCGTGCTGCACAAGGGTTGGGTCGCCGGTGGCATGGCAGCCAGCGACCTCGTCTGCCCGATGTACCCGACGATCGCCGCCATTCGTGAGTACGGCGAGGCTGGCATCGGCACCCGACCGCTCATCATGTGCGAATACAGCCATGCGATGGGCAACAGCAACGGCTCGCTGGCGGACTACTGGTCGGTCATCACCACTACGCCCGGCCTGCAGGGCGGGTTCATCTGGGAGTGGAAGGACCACGGCATTCGTCAGGTGCTCCCCGATGGCACAGTGCGGTTGGCGTACGGCGGCCAGTTCGGCGACGAACCCAACGACTGCAACTTCGTCGCCGACGGGCTGGTCGACAGTGACGGGGCGCCGCACCCGGCGATGCGCGAGGTGGCGTGGGTCTATCGGCCGGTGACCGTGACTCGTACGGCCAAGGGTGCGCTCACCATCAGTAACCGACAGTCGTTCACCGACGTACGTTGGCTGCGCGCCAATTGGGAACTGCTCATCGACGGCGCCGTGCACAAGTCCGGGCGGCTCCAGCTGCCGGCTGTTGCCCCGCACTCTTCCGTCACCATTCCGCTGCCATGCGAGGTACCGACGGGCAACGGCGAGGTGCACTTCTCCGTCCGGTTCGAGACCATTGCCGACCAGCCGTGGGCGACGAAGGGTCACTTGGTGGCGTGGGACCAAGTGCAGCTCCGCGCGGCGGCGAAGGCCCAACGCGTGACCGGAACAGGAACCGGAACAGGAACAGGAACCGGAACGGCCACTGCCCGCGACATCGACCGCCTGCTGGTTGCGCCGGAGTCGTTGACGCTCTGGCGCGCGGCCACCGACAACGACGGCTTCAAGCTGATGCCGGAACTTGCCATGCGGCTCCGCGTCGGCGGCCAGGGCTTGCGCCTGTGGCAAGAGGCCGGTGTCGACCGACTACCCGCCGAGGAACTGGTTGGGCACACATGTGAGCGCCGCGAGGTGGACGGTGGCGTGGAGTACCACCACGAGGTGATCGTTCCCGAGACGCTGGCCGACCTGGCGCGCGTCGGCGTGCAGTGGGCGCTGCCCGGACGCTTCCGCGAGTTGCGCTGGTTCGGTCGTGGGCCCGGCGAGAACTACCCGGATCGCAACGCCGGCTCCCCGCTGGGCATCTGGAGCGGCGTACCGGACACGCCGCCGTATCTGGTGCCCCAGGAGTTCGGCTTGCGTACCGACTGCCGTTGGTTCGAGTACATCGACCCAGCGAAGCGCCAAGCGCTGCGAGTCGACGTGCTCTCGGCAAGCACCCCGGTGGGCACACCGAGCCCGGCCGTGTTGCACTGTTCGGCAACTCACTACACCGCTGATGATCTGTTCACGGCAACCACCGAGACCGAGCTGTCGCCGCGGCGTGAGCTGATCGTGCACCTCGATGTCGCCCATCGCGGCCTGGGTACCGGCAGCTGCGGGCCTGATGTATTGCCCCAGTATCGGCTGGCGGCGGGTCGTTACCGCTTCGCCTACCGGCTCAGTCTTGGGCCGGTCTCACCGACCAGGTCCTGAACGTAGCGCTCGAGCAGCTCGGGCCGCGATGGCAATTGAGCGAGCACCACGGTTGCGCTCGCCCGCCGCGTGCTGGGGCTGCGGGCCAACAGTTCAGCAAGGATGTCGGCTCGTTCTCGCGTGCTGACAGAGTTGGTCGCCAGTATCAGGATGCGGTCGCTCGCGCGGGCAATCGTCTCGCCCTCGTGGAAGGCGCTCATCACCATGTCGGCGACACAGGCGGCGAGAAGGTCGGCGTCGAGCCGAGCAGTGCGGCCGGTGTCGATGTCGACGATGACCAGGGTGTACCGGTCCGAGGGCAGTTCGCCGACGGAGCCACACTGCTGGTAGACCTCCAGCAGCCGCAACTGCAGCACCATCGCGGTGTTCAATCCGGTCGTCGGGTCGACACACATGCCAGTGTGGGCGCCACGCACGAAACCTTCGGCCCAACCTTGTGCGACAGCCGCGTGCGAGGAGAAGTGCCCAAGTTCTCTGGCTTGCTGACGGGTGACGAACTGACCGAGCTGGTGGAGCCACTCGCTGACCTGGGCAATCTGCCAGCCGTCGGCGCCAAGCGTGTTGCCGAAGCGGGAGAGCGCTGCGTGCAGACCCTTCGGTCGAGCGCACATCGTCTCCACCAGGTCAACTGCTGCCTCCAGCAACCGTTGATCGATCGGTTCGCCGTCGACTGCGATGGCTTCCAACCACCCCGACAGCGTGTATCCGGGTGTAGGGCGGGTACGGCGCACAACAGCTAGACGTCAGTGACGTGCGGTCCATGACGTGAAAGATCCGAAACTAGGGCGCTCGTCGCACCCGCAGGTGGGTGTCGGCAGCGTTGCGACAGGTGCCGGTTGCGAGGTCGAAGCGCCAGCCGTGCAGCGTGCAGACGAACTCGCCACCATCGATCTCGCCGAATACTTTCAGGTCGGCCTGACGATGCGGGCAGGTGCGCTCGACCACCCAGCCACCGATCTCGAACTCTTCGGCGGCAAGCAGGCCGCGATTCGGGTCATGCTTGCGCACGGCTTCAGCTTCGGCACGGCGCATGCGCTCGACGGAGAGCGACTTGAAGAAGTTGTAGAGGTACTCGTTGAACGGCCCATCGCGCCACGCGGTGAAGCGACACGAGAGGAACAGCGCGTTGCTCCAGTCGTTGGCTCGTTGAGCAACGACGGTCTCCACCAACTCACGCTGGATGGTGAAGCGAAACGAGTGCGCCTCGCCGTGCCACTCGCGGACCTCGCCGTGGAGGAAGTCGATGGCTATCGACAGTCCTCCGGGCTGCGTCGGATCGCCGGCATGCAGCACGCACACGGCGCCGACCGAGGCACACAACGAAGGGGCCATCGCCATCAACGGTTCCCACCAGGCCTTCAGCGTCGCCAGCAGGTTCGTTGTGGGCGCGTGCCACTTGCTGCGCATCTGCTCCAGCCACGGCAGCCAGTCGGCCTGGTACTGCCGCAGGTAGGCCTCTTTGTCGTCGAAGATGGCGCGCACGTCGGCATCGGGAATTGGGTGCGTGACGGTCATCTCAGCGGTGGGCTGGTTCGTGCCGAACGCGATCTCGGTACCGGGGATGGCAAGGATGCCTGTGTGGCCAGCGGCAGCGAGCCGGCTCATGAAACTGCGCTGGTCGGGGAAGATGCTCAGCTCATCACCGGTGATGACGTTGACCGACCACAGATCTGGGTCGAGGAAGGCGGGCGGACCGGCGCTGGGCACGATGGCGCGAGCGTTGGTCGCTTGCACGTAACGCATCGCGCGTGTGAACTGACTGTCCACCTTGGCATCGACGAGTTCGCGCATGCGTTCTGGCGTCTCCTCGTAGACCATCGGGTACCAGATCGCGCCGCTGTACTGAATCCAGTGCAAGTCGACCGGGCCGTGTTCGCGCAGCACTTCCAGCGGGCTGGTGCGGCAATCGTTCTGGTTGGCCAGCCGGCCGGTGCCGTCGCTGATCACCAGTGCCGAGTCGCCACCGGGACCGTCGGTGATGCTGATCTCACAGTGGATGGCGATGCGCAGGTCGGGGCCAAGCGCCATCTCCTCACCATCGATGGTGCGAATGATGTTGTTGAAGCCGAGCCGACGCAGGATGCGCTCGAGCTCCCGCGTGGGGAAGCCGGGAACGAGGACCTTGGTGTCCTTGCTCATGTTGGCTTCCAACCATTCCTCGTCGAGATGGTCGGCATGAATGTGCGAGATGTACAGGTAGTCCGGGTTGCAGATGCGGTGCATCAGCTCAGCGGGAAGCTGGTCGTTTCGCGGAAAGACGAACCAGGAACCGAAGAACTTGGGCAGGAACCATGGGTCGCAGCAGATCGACCCGTCGACCGTGTCGACGAGGATCCCTGCGTGACCGATTGACGTGGCACGCATGATGTGAGGCTACCGGCGGTGCCGGAGCGGGCAAGGTCAGGCGACGGGAGCGTCGGTGAACTGCTGGCCGGCGCGCGACACGTGCTCGGTCCAGGCGCTGCCATCCCAGTAGCGCAGCTCGAAGCGGCCAGCCGGGTCGGCATACCAGCCTGAGGGAACGGCAGGGGCGGCGGGGGCCGGTGTGTACACCGGGGCCGGGGCCGGTGTGTAGACCGGTGCCGGGGTGTAGGCGGGGGCTGCCTCGGCGATTGGGGCCAGCGGGGCAGGGTCGGGGGCGACTGCCCAGCCGGCGGGCTCGGCGGCGGCAACGATGGGCGCTTCGACCGGCGCGGCTTCGACCGGCGCGGCTTCGACCGGCGCGGCTTCGGCCTCGACCTCACCGGCCACTGCCTCGCGGGTGAGGAAGGCAGTGACATCACCACCGGTGGGGACGATGCTGACCACCGACCAACCCTGCGCCGAGTGCTCGGTGAGCTGTACGGCAAGGGCGGAGGGGTCGAACGACGAGGAGCTGATGGAGACGAATTCGGCGGACATGAGAGCGAACAGTAGCGCGCTCGTCGCACCCTGGCTACGGACGGTCTTCAGCTGTGCTCAAGCGGGCAGAACGAGCGCATGCACGTCGGTGGCCTCCGGGGCACCGTCATAGACCAGCGCGCCATCGCGCAGCGCCAGCAACCGTTGCACACGCTTGACGAATGCGAGCTCGTGGGTGGCGACCAGCAGGGTGGCTCCCGACGCCGCGGCCTCGTCGAGCAACTCGAGCAATGTGTTCTTGCCGGCCTCGTCGAGGCCGACGAACGGCTCGTCGACCAGCATCACGTCGAAGGGACGCACCAACGCAAGCGAGATCGCAGCTTTCTGGCGAAGACCGCGGCTGAACGTGGTCGGAATGTCGTCTCGTCGGTCACCCAGGTGCAACCTGCTGAGCAATGTCTCGGCCTTGTCGGCCCAATCCGTCACGCCGTGCAGGCGGCCGACGTACTCGAGGTGCTCCCACAGGGAGAGGTCGTCGTAGAAAGTCGGGGTATCGCTGAGCCAGCTGAGAGCGGTGCGCGCCTTCTGGGTGCCCGCAAGGTGGCCCGAGATGTGGGCCTCGCCATCGGTGCTGTCGAGCAGACCGGCGGCCATTCGCAGCAGAGTTGTCTTGCCGCTGCCGTTGTGGCCGACGAGCGCAACGTGTTGGCCGTGAGGCACTTCCAAGTCCAAGGGCAGCAGCGCGGGGCGATCGCCGTAGTCCTTGGTCAGTTGATGCGTGCTGAGTGCTGCGCTCATGCGCGGCTCCTTTGTGCTGCCTTTTGGGAAGCGGTTTGTGCGCGACCCTCGTCCATGAACGCGCGAATCTTCTCGCGTAGGCGGTCGCGTACTTTGACCCAGTAGCAGGTGGCGCTGATGACCAGCAGGCTGCCGATGGCACCACGAATCGACGCCGCGACCACCGAATCACCAAGCGTGAGTGCGGCCCTCGGCAGCAGCACCGTG
>JBBQMG010000014.1:0-44603 GCA_038328705.1 Acidimicrobiales bacterium
GCGGCCTTGCGGCGACGACACTCTCACCTGCACGCCGGTCAGAATCGGTGAGTGGTCCTTCGCAATTCGGTGGATGGTGTGGCCTTCGGGCATGGGTCATGACGCTACGGTGGGCTCGCCGTGAAGTTTCACATCGACGACACCGACTTGGGCACCTGCGTCAGCTGCGGGCTGTGCCTTCCGCACTGCCCCACATTTCGCGTCACCGGCGAGGAAGCGCTCTCGCCACGCGGGCGAATTGCGGCGATTCGGGCGGTACACGTCGATGATGCACCGGTCACGGCCGAGTTCGTGTCGTTCATGGAAACCTGTGTGCAGTGCCGCGGCTGCGAGCCGGCATGTCCGTCGGGCGTGCCGTACGGCCGGCTGCAGGAAGGTGTCCGCGAAACCCTCGCCGAACAGCACCGCATCACTCCACGGTGGCAGCGCATGGGCTTCGCTGTTCTCCCGAAGCATCGGCTGCTACTCGCGGGCTCCTCGCTGCTGGCTGTCGCCCAACGGCTTCACCTGGTGCCCAAGCGAGCGGGTCTGCCCAAGCTGCCACTTCGCCGCTCGCAGCCAGTCGCAGCCACAGGCACAGATGTCTGGCTCTTCACCGGGTGCGTGATGGACGCGTGGTTGCGCGACACGCACCACAACACGGCAAAGGTTCTGACCCACCTCGACATCTCGTACGCGCTGCCCGGTAGCGGCGGCGGTTGTTGCGGTGCGCTGCACACGCATGCCGGCCTCACCGACAAGGCCCGGCAGTTGGCGCTCGATGTGATGGCGTCGATGCCCGGCGACGCTCCGATCGTGGCGAACTCAGCCGGCTGCGGCGCAGCACTCAAGGAGTACGGACATCTTCTTGGTACGCCCGAAGCCGCCACGTTCGCGGCACGCGTGTGCGACGTTCACGAGCTGGTTGCCAAGCACGTCGATCGGCTCCGTCCGTCACGTCGCATCGGTACCGTGATCATCCAGGACCCGTGTCACCTGCGCCATGTGCAGCGCTCGCAACAGTCGGTACGAACCGTGCTCGGCGCCGTCGCCGACCTCGTTGAACTGGACGACGACGGGCTGTGTTGCGGTGCCGGTGGGGCGTACTCGGCGCTGCAGCCTGCGCTGGCGGCAGACATTCGTGAGCGCAAGCTGGAATCGTTGGCACGGGCAGGTGCGACCGCCTACGGGGGAGTGGTCGCGAGCGCCAATCCCGGCTGCGCGATGCACCTCGCAGCAGTTGGCCTGACGGTTCGCCATCCCATCGACCTGCTGGCGGAGGCACTATGAGTGGCGACTACGACAACCTGGCCGACCGCCTCGACGCCGTTGCCGAGGAGCTCGACGACGTGATGTTCGATCAGCTGCGAGAGGCATCGGCCACACGCGGTGGACGGCCCATCGACGACAAGCGACTCACCCAAGCTCGCCGAGCCATCGAGAAGGCCAGCCGCCTCCTGCGCGGCAACACCGACGACTGAGCTGGTGCTCTGACCACATGGGTTGGTAGGTCGCGTTCTGCCGACTGCTGCTGCCGGCTTTTCTGGGTGTGCTGCGTCCCGGACTGCGGAACTGACAACACCCAGAACGAGCTATGGGACCATCGCTGCCCAGAAAGTCCTTGCGCACACAAATGGGTGCATTCCGTCTCGGTTGGCGGACTTGGCGTCCGACGGTCCAGAAATGGCGCCGCACAACGCGCGAACGTTCGTGGACAGGAAGCACTAGATCTGGAGGAGTAGGTCGCCGGCTCGGATTTCGCCTGGCTGCACAATGGTGGCGTAGCAACCGAGGTCCTGGTCGAGTTGGCGCACTATGTGTCGCAGGATCGCACGGTCCGCCGGTACACCAGGCGCAATCTCACGCGTCACCATGACGCAGCGGGGACAGGTGGCGACCATTTCGATGACCGCACCACCCAGCGAGAAAGTGCGGCCGACCCAGTCGAGCTCAGGATGGCCGGGCTGGTCACCGGTGTCGATGATCAGGTTCGGGCGGAAGCGGCGCACATCGATCACCGATTCAGGGAGTGAGGCAGTCAGGGTGCGCAGCGCAGATGTCGTCATCAGCATCAGCGGGTATGCGTCGAGGTACGTCCCAGGAGGCGACTCGAACTCGCCGAGTTCGGGTGGAAACTTGCTGAAATCGGGTAGCGGCTCGTCCTCCTCGCGGCCGAACATGTCGCGAAGCTCGACCATGATGTCGTCGCTGACGCCCGGCCCACGCCGGTAGTGATCCAAATCGGTGGCTGGTTGCAGCGGCCACAGCGACACGTTCTGACCCAGCGCAGCACTGAGCGACGCGTTGACGTCGGCTTCGCCGCTGTACACCACTGAGCCGTCGGGGAGCGTGATCGTGACGCCACCATCGACGTCATGAGCGGCAGCAAAGCGCATCAGCGCGCCGATCTTCTTGGCCCCGCGAACGCAGCCGAGCTCCTCATCGCGAATCGCCCAGGCTCGGTCGCCGGCCATCCCTTCGATCGTCAACATCGCTGACGGAACGACACCGCCCATCATCGACTTCACCGGGTACTGGTAGATGGTGGCGAGATGCACGTCAGACCTCCACGAAGGTGTTGCACAGGTCGATCAGCTCGCGGAGATCGGCGTATGCGTGTTTGGCTTCGGGAATCGAGATGCGATGCAGATCCAGGCGGTCGTTCTCACGAAGTTCGGGCTCTGCCGGTACGACGGAATGGATTGCACCGGAGCCCGCCAGGTAGCCGAACCTGGTGTTGATCTCGCCCAGCTCCGCTTCCGTGGGCGCCTGCTTCAACCGGATGATCAGCGTCCCTCCGACGTAACGCAGCGAGTCGAAGTTGCGGTAGAAACCGATGACTTCCTGGACTGCTTGCTCACAATCGTCAGTGATGAGATAGAGCCCGGTGTCGGCGGCCGAGACCAACCCGCGCTCCACCAACTGACGGCTGATGAAGTCGTGCACCGTCTCCCAGTACGGGTCGCCGGGCGTATCGAGAAAGACGATGGGGACGGGGTTGCCCTTGCCTGTTTGCGTCAGCGTCAGCAACTCGAAGGTCTCGTCGAGCGTGCCGAAGCCACCGGGGAGGCAGATGAAACCCTTGCTCTCCTTGATCAGCATCAGCTTGCGTGTGAAGAAGTACTTCATGCTGACGTACTTGTCATCGCCCGCAATGATTGCGTTGGCCGCTTGCTCGAAGGGCAGCCGAATCGACACGCCGATGGAGCGCTCGCGCCCGGCGCCTTCCATACCTGCCTGCATGATTCCTGGCCCGGCGCCGGTGATTACCATCCAGCCCTGCTCAGCAAGGTGATGCGCCACATTGCGGGCGGCGAGATAGAGCGGATCAGTGTCCTTCGTTCGTGCCGAGCCGAAGATGGTGACCTTCGGCGAGTCGGTCGAGCGAGCGAACATCTCGAATGCGTCGCCCATCTCCTCCAACGCTGCAGCGGCGATCTTGAGATCGAGCGTAGGGGGACGCTGGGTCACCAGATCGACGGCAGCGCGCAGCAGCTTTTGTGAGTGGCGACGATCCGGTCCAGCAGGTATCGAGGCAATCAGCTCGGCGAACAAAGCATCGGCCTGATGGGGAGCGGTCACGTGTTGCACTCTACGCAGGAATTCTTTTCGCGTTCTGCGTCACAGATCCGGTCCGAGGGAGTCTCACTCATGAACAACACAAAACGCGCGGGAAACCCCGAGCCCTTCCCCTGGACTCGGTGCGTAGCGAGGGCCATCGCGGGTGTGGCCCGACGCTGAAGTGAGGTGGTGGCAGGCGGCGGACGCCCTCCACCACCTCGCTTCATTTTTCGGCACGGTCAGCGCAGCTCGTCGGCCTTGGCGGCCAGTGCGGCAAGCAGGTCGTCGAAGCTCTTCTGGAAGCTGGCCACGCCATCGCGCTCCAGCTTCTCAGCCACATCGTCCATGTCCACACCCACCTCGGCGAGCTGACGCCAGGTCAGTTCGGCGTTAGCGACGTCCTCGTCGATGGTACGCGCTGCGGTGCCGTGGTCGGCAAAGGCCTCGATGGTGGCGTCGGGCAGCGTGTTGACGGTGTCCGGGCCGATGAGTTGGTCGACGTAGAGGGTGTCGGGGAACGATGGATTCTTCGTCGACGTGCTGGCCCACAGTGGGCGCTGCGCGACGGCTCCGCCAGACGCCAGTGCGTCCCATCGCGGGCCACTGAACGTGCGGCGGAACGCCTGGTAGGCCAGCTTTGCCTGGGCGATGGCTGCCGTGCCGATGAGCGCCAGCGCCTCGGGCGTACCAATGGCCGTCAGCCGGGCATCGACCTCGCTGTCGACGCGACTGATGAAGAAGCTGGCGACGCTGGCCACGTGGGCAAGGTCGGCGCCCTCGGTAGCGGCGTACTCCTCCAGACCATCGAGATAGGCATCCATCACGCTCTGGTAACGGTCCAGGCTGAAGATCAACGTGACGTTGATGTTGCGACCCTCGGCAATCATCTGTTGAATCGCAGGCAGGCCCTCGGCGGTGCCGGGAATCTTCACCATCAAGTTGGGGCGGGCGATCTCAAGGTGTAGTTCACGTGCAGCCGCCGCGGTACCCGCACTGTCGTGTGCAAGGCCGGGAGCCACCTCGACGCTGACGAAGCCGTCACCGCCGTTGCTTCCGGAGTACAGCGATGCGAACTCGTCGAGCGCGCCGTTGATGTCGGCCAAGACCATCGCCCAGTACTGGTCGATGACCGACGTGCCGGAGGCGACGAGCGCAGTTTGCTGCTCGTCATAGTCAGCCGAACCCTGAATGGCCTTCTGGAAGATGGTCGGGTTGCTGGTGAGGCCACGAACGCCGCCGGCGACAAGATCGCGCAGCGTGCCATTGGTGAGGTAGCTGCGCTTCAGGTTGTCCAGCCAGGGGCTCTGGCCTTGCGCCGAGTACAGGTCCTTCAGACGATCCATGTGGTTCAGCCCTTCGTGTTGGCCAATGCGGTGGCGCGAGCCACGACGTTGGCGACGTTGATTCCGAGTTTGTCGAGTACCAGTGCGCCCGGAGCGCTGGCGCCGAAGCGGTCGATGCCGATGCTGTCGTCAGCCCAGCGAGCCCAGCCGAAGGTGACACCGGCCTCGATGGAGAGGACTGGGACGCCCTTGGGCAGCACCGAGTCACGGAACTCGGCTGACTGCGCTTCGAAGCGGTCCCACGAGGGCAGGCTGACAACGCGTGCGGGCACTCCGGAGGTGGTGAGCGCCTCGAAGGCCTCGACGCAGAGGCTGACCTCGCTACCGGTGGCGAGCAGGACTACCTGCGGGGCTGCGCTATCGCGCACGATGCCGGCGCCAGTGGCGACGGCCGAGCCGTCAGTGACCACCGTCAGGTTCTGGCGGGACAGCACCAGTGCGGTTGGCCCTTCGTGTGCGACGGCATCGCGCCAGGCCGAGACAGTTTCGTTCGCGTCGGCGGGACGGATGACGTGGAGATCAGGGATGGCGCGCAACGTGGCGAGATGTTCGACAGGTTGGTGAGTGGGTCCGTCCTCGCCGACACCGACTGAATCGTGGGTGTAGACGAACACGACCTTGGCGCCGCTGAGGGCCGCCAACCGGACGGGAGGTCGCATGTAGTCGAGGAACACGAAGAAGGTTCCGCCGGCGGGCAAGACGCCACCGTGAAGGGCCATACCGACCATCGTGGAGCCCATTGCGTGCTCACGGATGCCGTAGTACATCTGGCGGCCCGCTGGGTTCTCGGGCGTTGCAGCCGTTTGGCCCGCCAGCTTGGTGCCGGTGTTGCCGGTGAGGTCGGCGGCGCCGGCAAGCAGGCCGGGCACACCAGCGAGCGAAGCGTTGAACGCCTTCTCGATCGCGACGCGGGTTGCGATCTTCTCGCCCTGCTCGAAAATTGGGAGAGCGGCTTCCCAGCCATCCATGCCGGACGAACTCCACATTGCGTCCCAGACGGCGTTGTCGAGGGAACTGGCATCGAACCGCTGCTGCCACTCCGTTCGCGCCGCGGTACCGCGAGCAGCGGTGTGGGCTCGGTAGGCATCGACGATCTCGGCCGGCGCCCAGAACGGCTCATCAGGGATGCCCATGACAGCCTTGGTGCGGGTGATCTGTTCGACACCGAGCGGGTTGCCGTGGGCCTCGTGCCGATCGGTGAATTCAGGGCTGGGCGTACCGATGTGGCTGCGCAGGATCAGCAGGCTCGGTCGGTCGGTGACCGCCTTGGCCCGAAGGATGGCGGCCTCCAGCGCATCGCAGTGGTCGGCGATCTCACCGAGGTGCTCGACGTGCCAGCCGTACGCATCGAAGCGACCGGCGACGTCGTCGCTGTAGGCGAGGGCGGTGTCGCCGTCGATGGTGATGTGGTTGTCGTCGTAGATGCAGATCAGGTTGCCGAGGCGTTGATGGCCCGCGAGCGAGGCTGCTTCGTGGCTGACGCCCTCCATGAAACAACCGTCGCCAGCGAGCACATAGGTGTGATGGCTGACCACGTCGTCGCCGAACATGCCGCGCAGGTGGCGCTCGGCCAAGGCCATGCCGACTGCGTTGGCGACACCCTGGCCAAGGGGACCGGTGGTGACTTCCACGCCGGCGGTATGGCCGACCTCGGGGTGCCCTGGCGTCGCCGAACCCCACTGGCGGAACTGCTTGATGTCCTCGAGCGACAGGCCGTAGCCGGACAGGAACAGGAGCGAGTACTGCAGGATCGACGCGTGCCCATTGGACAGGACGAACCGATCACGGTCCGGCCAATGTGGGTTGGCCGGGTCGTGGCGCATGACCCGGCTGTACAGCACGTGAGCCAGGGGAGCGAGCGCCATTGCGGTGCCCTGGTGGCCGCTCTTGGCGGCAAACGGGGCATCCATGGCGAGGCCACGGATGAGGTTGATGGCTTGTTGGTCAAGGTCTGGCGTGAGGCTGTCTGGCACGGGTTGGACTGTACCCGCGGAGACGCGGCCTTAAACCGGGGGGAGCAGCGTGAACGGCACCAGATGCCACGGGCCGTGGTCCACGCGGCAGTGGGCGATGATCTGTCCGTAGGCCTCGAACTCGAGCTCGCCCTTCACCAGTCGATAGGTGAACTTGCCCGATTCGACGGTGAACGGGCTGACATTGCGGGCCATCTGCTCTGCGTCTTCCTCGATGCCTTTGCGAAAGATGACCTCGAACACGCCGTTACCCGACTCGCCGGGAGGGCAGAAGATCAGCGCCACGAGGTGCGGCGAAATGGTGAGCGGAGCGGGCGACGGTGCGGCCATCGAGAACATCGCACCGGTGATGTCGATGCGAGTGGACGGCCCAGGCGCCTGACGCAACTCGAAGTTCTCGACGAAGAGTGCGGACACGATCTGCATCCGGGCAATGTACCGTTCGTCCATGGGCTACAACGCTGCTCCCACCGGGTGGTGGCAAGACTTCGTCTCGGCACTACCTGCACGCACTGGCAAACTCGCTGTCACTCGGCTCGACGGGAGACCGCACGTAGCTCCCGTGTGGGTCGACCTCGACGGTGACGACTTGGTGTTCATGACCTCTGCAGACACCGTCAAAGGCAAGTCCATCCTTCGCGACGGACGCGTGGCCATCTGTTTCGACGACGACCGGCCGCCGTTCTCGTTCGTCACGCTCACCGGTACCACCACGGTCTCCACCCACACTTCAGAGTTGGTCGCTTGGGGAACCCGTATTGCCGCTCGCTACATGGGGCCGGAAATCGCCAGCGAGTACGGCGAGCGAAACGGGGTGCCGCCTGAAATGGTGGTGCGGGTGAAGATCGACAACGTTGTGGCGAAAGTCGGCGTGTCCGACTTCTGAACGGTCACACGGGTTGGCCAGCCACCCAGACTTGCTCGATCTCGTGAGTCGTCGTCAGAGCGACCAGATCGGCGCGACGGCCAACCTCCACGACGCCGCGGTCCGACAGCCCCAGCAATCGCGCCGGGTTGGTGCTGGCGGCGACGACAGCTGTGGCCAACTCGACACCGGCGTGCACGCACACCCGTAGCGCTGCATCCATCGTGACTGCGCTGCCGGCAAGGGTGCCGTCGGGCAAACGGGGGGCACCATCGCGGAACGCCATACCGATCTGTCCGACGTGGCCGCTGCGCCAGGCGACAGCGTCGGTCACCAGCACAGCTCGGTTGGGGCCGAGCGCATCGAACGCAAGGCGAATGACCCGAGGATGCAGGTGAACACCGTCGGCGATGATCGATGCACAGACATCCGGATTTGTCATCGCCCACACCGCGACACCGGGGGAGCGGTGGTGCACGCCCGACATGCCGTTGAACAAATGGGTGGTCAACCTAGCGCCGGCCGCCACCGCCTCGTCGAACTGCTGCTCGTCGGCCAGCGTGTGGCCGATGGACACCAGGCAGCCGCGCGCGACGAGCAATTCTGCCGCCTTCGGTGCCAACGGCTGCTCGGCACCGAGCGTGACGACGGCAATGTGCGCCGGCAGCGCCCGCAACCACTCCAGATCGATCGGCACGATCTGACTCTTCGGGTGCGCCCCTGCGGCACCGCCCAGGAACGGCCCTTCCAGGTGGGTGCCCGCAATCATCGGGCGGCCGCCCGCCGGCCGAGCCATTGCCGCAGCGACGCGTGCCAAGGGTAGTGCGAAGCGCTGAAGCGGCATGGTCACCAACGTGGGGCACCAGGTGGTGACTCCCTGCGCGAGCAGGAGCTGGTCCAGACGCTCCCAATCGGCGCCGTCGGCCGTGGACACGTCGATATCGTCGATCCCGTTGACCTGCAGGTCGACGAACCCTGGAACCAGCACGCGGTCCGACGCGGTGGACGCCACCCGTTCAATGCGCGTGATCACGTCGTTGTCCAGGTGTACCCGCGCCGGGCCCACCCAACCGGAACCCGTGAGAACCTGCACCGCGTCGACCGTTGCCATGTCATCGATCATAAGGTCCTGTCGTGTCGTGTCAGGTGTGACGTCTCATAGGCTGCAGGCATGGCTGACCACGGGGATTCGGTGCTATCGACCCGTGAGTTGATCCTTTCCGAGGCGCGCCGATGCTTCGCCGAGAATGGCTACGACGGCACCTCGCTCAACGACATTGCGGCCGGTGTCGGCATCCGTCGTCCCAGTTTGTTGCACCACTTCGCCTCGAAGGAGATCCTTTACGGCGAGGTCTTCGAACAACTGCTCAGCGACTGGATCGACCGACTCGCCTCGGCCATCGGTGCGCCAGAAACCGGCGAACGCAAAATGGAGCTGGTCATCGAGGCCGGGTTCGACCTCTTCGCCGACAACCCCGACTACGTGCGCCTGATGCGCCGCGAAGCGCTCGATAGTGGCGCTCACCTTGGCATCGACCTCGCTGCAGTACTGCGCCCGATGTTCGATCGGGCCGTGCTCTTCTTCGAGCGTGAAATGGATGCGGGCGTGTTCCGGCGCCAAGACCCGCAGCACCTCCTCATCACCGGCTACGGCGCGCTGCTGAGCTACTTCAGCGACGCACCCTTCCTCGGCGGTCTGCTCGATGGTGACGCGCTCTCCGCGGCGCAGATGCAGCGCCGCCGAGCACACATCACCGAGTTCTTCGCGGCCGCGCTCAAGCCGTAGATCGCGCAGCGGCGCGAGTACCTTGCGCCACATGGCCACACTCGATATCGACGGACAGCTCATCGGATACGCAGTCGAAGGCACGGGCACACCGCTGCTCATGCTGCACGGCACCACCATGAACCGAACCGCCTTCGACGGCATTCGCGCTGCATTCCCGGCCGACGTTGCTTACAAGTGTGTGATGGTCGAGTTCCCTGGCTCCGGCGAGTCGGCCATGCCCACCGAGCCGTTGAGTGTGCAAGTCCTCGCTCATCAGGCGCATACGGTGATGCAGCATCTCGGTCACGAGCGCTATCACGTCGCCGGTTACTCGCTCGGGGCGGTGGTGGCTGCGGGATTGGCGGGCATTCAGCCCGATGCGGTGTCCAGCGCCAGCTTCCTCGCGGGCTGGATCACCACCGACGCCCGCCAGCGCTGCACCTTCGAACTTTGGAAGCGGCTGATCGCGACGGACAAGGAGCTGTTCATGCGGTATGCAATGGCGGACGGTCTCACGGCCGGGGCGCACGTATTGATGGAGCCGATCCTCGAGATGGCCATCGGCATGGGCGCCGCAACCGTTGCGGACGGCTCGGCGGCACATCTCGACCTGGATCTCATCGTCGACATTGCCGCACTGGTCGGCAACATCACGGCTCCCACATTGGTGATCGGTGGCGCCGAGGACCGCTGGGTCGACATCTCGCATTCGCACGCGCTCGCCGCCGCCATCGCTGGTTCGCGCCTGGAAGTGCTGCCCGCCGGCCACCTGATGATCACCGAGCAGCCCGCCGAGATCGCAGCGTTGCTGCACGCTCACATTGCCGCTGCAGCGAGCTAGTTGTCGCCGGGCGCGAGCGCGGCGCGCAGTTCTTCGCGGCTGCGCACACCGAGCTTGTCGTAGACGTGCTGCAGGTGGTTGCTGACGGTGCGGAGGGAAACGAAGAGTTGCTCCGCTATTTCGCGGCTCTTCATCCCGTTCGCTGCGAGGAAGGCGATCTCTCGTTCGCGATCGGTGAGCGGCTCGACAAAGGCCCCATCGGCGAGCAAGGCGGGCGTCGTCGCACCCTCGCAGCGGCCGATGTGATACGCCGCCCGGGTTCCCAGCGATCTCAACAGGCGCTGGTCGTCGCCGCCGCGAGCAAGGTTGCTGGCGGTCACCAATGCCTCGGCCGCCAACAGATCTGCGCCGATACCTGCAAAGGCGTCGGCCGCGGTGACCAGGCCAGTGACGTCAGAGGTAACCAGGGCACGCACATGGCGGGCGCGGGCGGCAGCGAGCACCGAGTCGGTGCCAGCGGCCAAGGCCGTGATCGTGTCGACGACGGCGGCGGCGCTGCCCAGCCGAGCTGCATCGTGCAAGAGCCAGACCGCACTGGTGATGTGGCCCGTGGCCTCGGCTGAGTGAGCGCTCTCCTGCAAGGCCCGGCGCGCAGCTGCGAGGTCGCCGGAGGCAACTGCGCACCATGCATCGGCAAGTCCGCGCTCGGGGGCCATGAACCCGAAAGCCGGGAGAGCGTCAAGGCGTTGCAAGGCCGCTGTCGCCTCGGCGGTCTGACCCAAGAGGGAGTGGCTGATCACGACGCCTACCATCGCCGTGCGCGCCGGACCCGCGAGTCCGGAGTCGACGCCAAGTGCCGCCGCATTGTTGAACTGGCGCAACGCCGTCGCCACGGCACCACGAAGCAAGTGAACTCGAGCCACCAGAAGGCTGAACCAGAACTGTGTCAGCGGACGAGCATTCGCGACCGCGTGTTCGTATCCGTCGGAGGCCAGCAACATCGCTTCGTCGAGCCGGCCGCCTTCAATCAGCGCGAAGCCCTTCGAAACGTGATGTGTGTCGACGTCGGCCACCCCGACGAGGTGGAGAGCCGGCCTGCGATGCAGCGCACCATCGACTGTTGCTACTGCCGCCCCCATCTGGCCAGCCATCGCCAACGCGTTGGAGTGCGCTACAGCAGCCCCGAGTTCAGTGGATATCTCTCCGCTGGCCATTGCCGATTCGAGTTCAGCGCGTGCTTCACCCGGGCGGCCGGCGTTCACGAGCACCGACGCATACGTTGCTCTGACCCTGGCCAGGTTGGCCGGCGACATCTCCGGGTCGCTGCGCAAGCGGTCCATCACCGCAAGAGCGCCCTCGGCGTCGCCCAGACCCCACAGATGGATCGTGGCGCGAGTGATGCCCAGTTCGACGCGCACGCCGGGAGATGCCTCGAGACCGTCGGCGAGGTCGAGCATCTCGTAGGCCTCGGCCCACCGACCAGTCTCGAAGAGGGCATCCGCCAACAATTCAGCGGTCACTGCCGTGGGGGCGCTCTCCAACGCGGGCCGGGCAAGCCGCAGCACGCTGCGCGAGTCCTGCAACGCTGCGGCCAACTGCGCACCGTGCAGCAACTGCTCGATGTCAGGCCGCAGGCCGGCGTCAAGCCGCCAGATGGCTCGCTGGAGCGCATCTCCGTTGGTGGAGCGCGGATGTTCCTCGAGCCATGTGACGTGCTGTCGGATCAGCAGCCGGGACCGTACGGCTGGTAGCCCGACTCGAAGTGCCTCGGCGTGGAGCGGATGCGAGAGCGAGGCGGTGAGCTTGCCGCCGCGCTCCACAGTGGTGATCAGACCGCGCGACTCCAGCTCGGCGATGGGCTCGATACCGACCAGGTCCTCCAGCTCTTCGAGCTCAAGAGAGTCGCATGCTGCGAGCAGCTCGAGCGCTCGTCGTTCGTCCGGGCTGGCCAGCTCGAGCCGGCTCTCCACGACATCTCGCAGACGAGTGGAAAGCGGCAGCTCCGCGCGCAGACGCCACACTCCAGACACCGGCTGCAGCGCCTCTGACTGGAGCGCCCCTCGAATGAGCTCACGGAGGAACAGCGGGTTGCCCTCGCTGCGGTCGCGCATCGACACGACGACAGCGCCATCCACCGGCCCACCGAGCACGGCTTCCAGAAGTGCAGTGATGTCCTCGTCAGCGAGCGGCGGCAGGTCGATGATGAGCGAGCGATCGCCGAGGAACACATCGACCAGCGGCGACGGCAGCGTCTCGCCCGTGCGGGCCGCTGCGACGAGAAGGACGGCGCCCGACTGGGCGAGCGACGCGAGAACGCCGGCCGTGGCAACATCGAGTGACGGCAGGTCGTCGATGATCAGTACCGGCTTCGATGCTCCGGCCGGTGCCAGGATGTCGCGCAGGGCACCGATCAGTGCCACCGGCTCAGCGGTCTCGCGAGCATGCTGCGGCAACATGTGCGCGACCGCCCCGAAGGGAATCGACTCGACCGCGACACTGGAATGAATCCGGCAGATGACGCGACCGCGACCAACGATCGCATCTGCGATTTCATCGAGGCACCGACTCTTGCCACCCCCGAGGGGGGCCACGACCAGCGCACTTTGGAAGCGCCCCGCACGGGTGCCCCCGAGCGCGCCAAGCACGTCGGCCACGACCGGCGCACGGCCGATGCACGGCCATCCTCCCGATGGGCCTACGGGCTGCCCACGGACGGTGGAGAGCGATGAGATATCCGCATCCTTGCCGACATCTCACCGCTCGCACGAATGGACGGTCTCTGTCAGCGGAAGCGACGTGCCAAAACCACCATTCCGAGGCCACCGAGGATGACCTTCAGAGCGATGGCAATGAGTGCATCTGAGCCGCTACCGGTCACCGGCAGGCCGGCGGCGGAATGGTCACCAGCGATCGGGAGCTGCTCCGCAACTGCGCCCGGGGTCGTCGTCGCCGAGTCGGGCTCGGTCGCTGTGTATGAGGTGGTCGTGTCAGCAACCGTGGTGGTCGGCGACGGAGGCTCGGCCAACGTGGATCCGGGCTGGGTCGTGTCGGGCTGGGTCGTGTCGGGGGTCGTGTTGGGCTGGGTCGTGTCGGGCTGGGTCGTGTCGGGGGTCGTCGGGTCGGGGGTCGTCGTCGACGCGGGCGGGCAATCGACATCGGTGTTGACTTCCTCGATGACAACGCCATCGGCAAGGATCGCCGCTGCTACGTGTTGTCCATGGACCAGGTCGAACGAGAGCAAATGCGTATTGGCTGCGCCATGGGAGAACGCGCTAGCGACGGTGTCACCATTGAGGTAGACGTCGAAGTACGCCTCGTGGGTGTAGCTGAGGTTGACCCATTCGAGGTATACGAAAGGAGTCGAATGGTCTGCGGGGCAGATGACGCCGATCTCGGTGTACGGCTCTGCCTTGCAGTCGGCTTTCAGCAGCTGGTGGTCGACGATTGTTGCGTCATCGACGTTCGAGACGTCGAAGATGCCGTAATCGCCCTGCTCGACGGCGAACGTCGCCACCACGATCGCTCCGCTGATCACGTCGTACCCGTGGCTGGTTGCACCCGAGCCGTAGTTGACCGACACGTCGAAATGGGTCGTGCCGAGACCCGTGTTGGTCATCGTCACTTCGTAGTGCAGCTCACCTTCCACGCATTGGTGGTCGATCTCAATGTGTGGAAGCGGTCCGATTGCGTCGGCCTGAGCCGTTGGCAGTGCGACGGAAGCTGAGATTGCAGCCACCCCTACGAGAGCAAGGGCAAGGGCGGCAAGCTTGGAAGCCAGTGAGACGCGCGAACGCGCGCCGGTGGATGCGTGATGTGTAGTGATCATGCCACGACGATGCGCCAGCACTCGGTGCAGAACATGAGCACGCGCTACTCATCGTTCAATGGCGAACGTACTCACGAGACGAATCGCTGTCTCGCGCCGTCCGGTGCCGTGAGGCCCCCATTCGCTACGTTGGTGGCGATGACCAGTCACGGAACAACCCTGTCGGAAGCCGCCTCCAAAGCATTGTTGCGTGAGTTCGGTGTGCCGATGGCCGACGAGCGTGAGGTCAACGACCCAGCGGCAGCTGCGGCTGCTGCCGCCCAACTCGGCTTTCCGGTCGCCATCAAGCTGTGCGGCGACGCCATCGCCCACAAGACGGAGCGTGGCCTCGTCAAGCTGCGTCTCGGCGATGCAGCCGCCGCCCAATCAGCCGCAGCTGAACTGTTGAGCAAGGCCACCGCCGACGATGGCGATGTCAGTCTCCTCGTGGCGCCGATGATCAGCGGCAACCGCGAGCTCATCGCTGGAATTGTGCGCGACCCCCAGTTCGGTGCCAACGTGATGCTCGGGGTCGGCGGTGTGCTCGCCGAAGCGGTGGCCGACGTCGTTTTTCGGCCGGTGCCGCTCGGCGCACTCGATGCAGACGAGATGATCGCCGCGCTGGCGATGCAGAAGCTGCTCGGCGAGTTTCGCGGTGAGGCCGCTGTCGATCGCAGCGCCCTTGCAGCGGTACTGATGGGCCTGTCGGCATTGGCTGCTGCCCGGCCGGACGTTGCCAGTGTCGATGTCAACCCACTCATCGTTCGTGCCGATGGCGCTCCCGTTGCCGTCGACGCGCTGGTCGAGTTGGGCGAGCCCGACACCTCCAGTGCTTCCCGTCGTCAGCGCCCCACAGACGAGCAGTTCCGCGCGCTGTTCGACCCCAAGGGTGTGCTGGTCACCGGCGCCTCCACCCATCCGGGCAAGTTCGGTTTCGTCAGTCTGCACAACATCCTGGCCAGCGGCTACGCCGGCAGGGTGTACGGCACCAACCTGCAGGGCGAGGAAGTGCTGGGCATTCGCACCGTTGCCGACATCGCCGAGCTGCCCGAGGGCGAGATCGACCTCGTGTTCGTCTGCACCCCGGCCAGTGCCAACCCGTCCATGCTTCGAGCCTGCGCCGCCAAGGGTGTCAAGGCCGCGTTCCTGACCAGCGCCGGCTACGGCGAGGCCGGCGATGAGGGCCGCATTGCGGAGGCAGAGTTGGTGGCACTCGCCGACGAGTTGGGCATTCTGCTCGCGGGGCCCAACGGCCAAGGCGTCGTCAGTACGCCGGCCAACCTGTGCGCGCAGATCGTCGCTCCCTTTCCGCCTGCCGGCCGTATCGGAGTTGCCAGCCAGAGCGGCAACTTCGTCAGCAGTTTCCTCAACTACTCGCGCCAGACCGGCGTCGGTATCAGCCGTGCAGTGTCCGCCGGAAACGCGGCAGCGGTGACGCCCGCGGACTACCTGGACTGGTACGCCGGGGACGACGCCACCTCGGTGTCGTTGGCGTACGTCGAGGGCATAACCGATGGGCGCGGGTTGCTGGCGCGGTTCGCGTCCGTCGCGGCGCGCAAGCCACTGGTGGTCGTGAAGGGCGGGGCCACCGAAGGCGGTGCGCGCGCTGCAGCAAGCCACACCGGCGCGCTGGCAGCCGACGACAAGGTGTTCGATGGTGCCTGCCGGCAAGCGGGCGTCACACGCGCGGTGACGGTGGAAGAAGCGTTCGAGGCAGCAGCCACGTTTGCCACGCAACCGCTGCCGAAAGGCCCGAACACCATCGTGCTGACGACCGCGGGTGGTTGGGGCGTGGTCACCAGCGATGCGATCATGCGCGACGGGCGGCTGATGCTCATGGAACTGCCCGCCGACCTGCAGGCGCAGATCGACACCAAGCTGCCACCGCGCTGGAGCCGCAACAACCCTGTCGACTGCGCGGGCGGCGAGGTGCGCGACACCATTCCGGAAGTCATGGAGATGATCGCGGCGCACCCTGACGTGCACGCGATCGTGTATCTCGGCATTGGTATCCAGAGCAACCAGGCGCGGCTGATGAAGGAAGGCAAGTTCTACCCTGGCAACGGATTGGAGCGCATCGTGGCGTATCACGAGCGTCAGGACGAGCGGTTCGCGGAGGCAGCACATGAGCTGTCCGTTCGGTACGACAAGCCGATTCTGACGGCCACGGAACTGGCAGTTGCGGATCCGGACAATGCGGGGCCGCGAGCGGTGCGGGCGAGTGGTCGCCTGTGTTACGCGAGCGGCAACAGGGCGGTCACGGCGCTTGGTCACCTGTGGCAGTACGCACAGTTCCGCGAGTCGCGCGGGCTGAACGGTGGGGTGCCTCGCTGACGTGGCCACACGGCGTCGAAATCCCTACCCGGGTTTGATCGTCGTCGCGCTGGTCCCCGCGCTGCTCTTCGGCGGCTGCTGGCGCTTCGCTGACGGCCGGGCACCGGACGAGGTGTTCGTGGCTGTCGACGACTCAGTGCCGGCGACGTCTGCTCCCGTAGCGATCAACACACCGCTGCTCTCGGTCCGTCGCGCGCCGGCGGTTCTGTCCCGCGACGCCAACTCGGCTGCCTTTCTAAGCGAGCTGCAGCCGCTGCTGGATTCGATCGACAGCAGCTCGTGTTTCGCCGTCTCGATCGACGGCTCGCCCGTCGCGGCGGTCAACGAGACGGTACCTCTGCGACCGGCGAGCAACGTCAAGTTGGTCACCGCCTCGGTGGCGCTGGAGGTACTCGGCGAGGAGTTCGTCTACACGACGACGGTGAACGGTGTCGTCGGGGCAGGAGGAGTGGTGGCGGGCGATCTGTTTCTCATCGGTGGCGGTGACCCGGTGCTCAACAGTACGTGGTGGGTCGGCCCGAACCAGAAGTTCCCACCTGTCAATGTGACCTCCATCGAGGTGTTGGCCGAGGCGGTGAAGGCCGCCGGTGTGACATCGATCAGCGGTTCGATCGTCGGCGATGCAACTCGCTATGACGACGAGTGGTACCTGCCGACGTGGGCGCCCTCGCTTCGGTTCAGCGAAGGTGGGCCCTTGTCGGCACTGCTGGTCAACGACTCACGCGAAGCTGCAGACCTGTCGTCGAAC
This sequence comes from Acidimicrobiales bacterium, assembly GCA_038328705.1. Taxonomy (GTDB): domain Bacteria; phylum Actinomycetota; class Acidimicrobiia; order Acidimicrobiales; family Ilumatobacteraceae; genus UBA668. The sequence goes on from JBBQMG010000014.1 coordinate 17,158, forward strand.
GACCCCGTCGTCGGTGCGGCCACCGTCCTCACGCAGCTGCTCCAGGAGCGCGGCGTCACCGTTGGCGGGCCACCGAAGGAGGGCACTTCCGACGGGTCGCCGGCCGTCGCCAAGGTCGACTCTCAGCCGCTGCCCGCTGTGCTGCAGGAGATGCTGACCACCAGCGACAACAACACCGCCGAGCTGGTGCTGAAGGAGATCGGTCTCGCGGCCGGCGGAGCTGGAACCACCGTCCTCGGTTTGGAGAAGGTGATGACCACGTTGGGAGAGTGGGGTATTCCACTCGAGGGCGTCACCCTCGTCGATGGCTCCGGATTGTCGGACGAGAACCGACTCACCTGTCAGGCGCTCTTGGCCGTGCTCCAGCACGGCTCCGTCGACGATGCCGTTGGTCAAGGCTTGCCGCTCGGTGGCAAGAAGGGCGGCACGCTGTACGACGCCTTCCAGGAGGGCGAGCCGCTGTCAGGCGTGCTGCGCGCCAAGACCGGCACCTTGGACAACACCGACGGAGTCGCCAACAAGCCCGGAGCGAAGGCCCTCAGCGGCTACGTACCGCTGCCCGGTGGCGGCGCCATCGAGTTCTCGCTCTTGTTGAACGGCGAAACGATCACCAACAAGAGCGAGTACCGCCCGACCTGGGAGCTGTTGGCATCGATCCTGGCCGCCTACCTCACCGGCCCCACCCCGGACGCGCTGGCTCCTCGCTAGTGCATTGGGGTTCAGGTGCCGGTGTGCGGCCTCCCGGCGCCAACGCTCCGCCCCTGCGGCAGGCTTCACAGCATCAGAAAAGTCACCGGCACGACGCTCGGAGTCAGCGACGTGTGGCAGTACGGTGCGTCTCGTGGCCGTTTTACCGATGTTTCCGCTCGGCAATGTGTTGGTGCCCGGGGGAGTACTGCAACTTCACGTGTTCGAACCCCGCTACCAGTCGCTGGTGAAGGACTGCGTGGCCGCCGAGGACCATGAGTTCGGTGTCGTCCTGATCGATCGGGGGCACGAGGTCGGCGGCGACGACCAACGCCGCCCCATGGGCACCGTCGCACGCATGGTGCAGGTTGCAGAGCTCGACGGCGGTCGCTATGCGGTGATCGCGATCGGCATGCGACGAATGCGAGTCAGCGTGTGGCTGCTCGACGACCCGTACCCCCTCGCCGACGTGGATGACGTGCCCGATGTCGATGACACTGATCAGGACAGCGACGAGATGCTGCGAGCAGTGACCGCCCGGGCCCGACGTTCCGCCGCGCTCGCACTCGAACTGGGCGACGAAGGAAACGAGCCTGGAACCGAACTTGCCGATGACGTACTGACTGCCAGCTATCAACTCATCGACCTTGCCCCGATCGGTGCCGCCGATGCCTACGACCTGTTGTGCGCGGCCGGTCCGCTCGCTCGGATGAAGGCGCTCGACGAGCTGCTCGTAGGTGTCGAGGTAATCAACGCCTTTCGGCTGCAGAACCCCTGAGCTGGCGAAATTCGCCGATCGGTGGGGGAATGGGTCTCTCGCGTGCTACACATGTGACGTGCCCGAGACAGCCCGCGACACCAAGAAGAGCGCACCTCAGGGTCAGTTGGCCCAGACCGCTCAGCTCCTGCAGGACTACGCACGCCAAGAGTTGCGCGATCCGCTCGGCAACACCGGCCGTTGGATCCTCTCGGGGCTCATCGGTGCGATGTGCATCGGCTTCGGCACCGCCTTCCTCGTCCTGGGCCTCCTGCGGATGGTGCAAACCGAATGGCCGGCCACGTTCTCCGGTCGCTGGATGAACCTGATTCCCTACCTGTGCGGTCTCGCCTTCGCTGGCATCGTCATGGGACTGGCCCTGCAGCGCATCAACAAGACACCCCTGACGAAGGAGAAGCGCTGACAATGGCTCAGCAACGCATAACCCGCGCCGACCTCGAGTCCAAGTTCCGCGAGACCCAGAGTGGCCTACAGGGCAAGCTCAACGACAAGAAGCAGACACTGATGACGGTGGCCACCACCGGTGGCATCGTGCTGCTCATCATCTTCTTCCTGCTGGGCAAGCGCTCTGGCCGGAAGAAGACCACGTTCGTCGAAATCCGGCGGGTGTAGCCAGCGTGGCTCGGCGTCGCTCATCGCTGCTCTCACCCACCGCCATACTTCGCCGCAGCGCCCTGTACAAAGGGTTCTTCGGTGGCCACCGCGGGTGGATGGCGGTCGGCATCGTGCTGTGGGGACCGCGACTGGCCCGCAAGTACCTCGGAAAGCACGAGGAGGTCATCGCAGTCGAGAAGCTGACGGCCGGCCAGTTCGTATATCTGGAGTCGATTGCGCCGCCCACTCGTCGGCAGCGCAGGGCCATCAAGCGCGCCAAGTAGGCCGTACCCAGGCACAATGGTGCGATGAAGGTGCTGCTGCGCAATCCACGTCGAGAACTGGTCATCGAAGGCAGGCGCAGTGTCAACGCGCTGCTTGCCGAACTGCAGCTGCCGCGCGAGTCGCACCTCGTCATTCGTAACGGTACTCTCGTTCCCGGCGACGCCGATCTCACTGCCGACGATGTGGTGGAGATCCGCCCCGTGATCTCCGGTGGCAGCTGATGGTGGCAGTTGGGTCGAAGTGCCGCGTCTGCAAAGCGCCGGCCATCATCGACCTGCCCCGCCACAACGCCCACTTCTGTGCCGAGCACTTCCTCGAGCTGTGCCGCCGCCAGGTGGTCAAGGCCATCGAGAAGTTCGACATGGTCTCGAAGGACGACCGCATTCTGGTCGCCGTCTCCGGCGGCAAGGACAGCCTTGCGGTATGGGACATTCTGCTCGACCTGGGCTACCAAGCCGACGGCCTGTACATCGGTCTGGGGATTGGTGACTACAGCGAGACCTCCGCCGAGTACGCCCGCGCCTTCGCTGCCGAGCGCAGCCTGAAGCTCATCGAAGTCTCGCTACGCAACGACTACGGCTACGACGTGCCGACCGCCGCCAAGGCCACCAAGCGAGTGCCGTGCAGTGCGTGCGGCATCAGCAAACGGCACCTCTTCGACAAAGCCGCGCTCGACGGCGGCTACACCGTGCTGGTCACCGGCCACAACATGGACGACGAAGCAGCGGTGTTGTTCGGCAACACGCTGCGGTGGGATGTGGAGTACCTGGCACGACAGTCGCCGGTGCTGCCTGCGCGCAACGGCTTCCCGAAGAAGGTCAAGCCGCTGATTCGCCTCACGGAGCGCGAGATGGCTGCGTGGTGCATCGTGCGTGGCATCGACTACCTGGTCGACGAGTGCCCGATGGCGCTGGGCAACAAGCACATCGCCTACAAGGAAGCGCTCAACGCGATAGAGCAGCAGTCGCCTGGCAGCAAGGCCGCCTTCTACCTGAACTTCCTCGACAACATGTCCCCGCTGCTCGCGGGCGGCACGGCTGCCGCCACCGATTCGCTGCTCAGCTGCGTCTCGTGCGGGGCGCCGACCACGGGCGATCTGTGCGCCTTCTGCCGTGTGGCGGACAAGGCGCGTGCACACGAACCGGTACCGGTGGAACTGGTGCTCGGAAAGGGAAGAGGACGACGATGAACCGACCACTCGACTACGGCGACAAGGTGTTGCTGCTGGACAACAAGCAGCGGCGATACCTCATCACGCTGGCCGAAGGCGCCGAGTTCCACACCCATGCAGGCCTGGTGCCGCACGCGGAGTTCGTCGGCAAGCCGGAGGGCGTCGTGATGAAGAGCACGAAGGGTGCGTCCTACACAGCGTTGCGACCCACGCTGGAGGACTTCGTGTTGGAGATGCCACGCGGCGCGCAGGTGATCTACCCGAAGGACCTTGGGCCGATCTGCATGCTCGCCGACATCGGCCCCGGGGTGCGGGTGCTGGAGAGCGGCGTCGGCTCCGGCGCGCTCAGCATGACGATGCTGCGCTACGGCGCGGAGATCGTCGGCTACGAGCTGCGCGAAGACTTCCTCAATCGAGCCCGCACCAATGTGCGCTCGTTCCTCGGTGAAGAAGCGCTGGGCCGTTATGAGCTGCACCTACGCGACTGCTACGACGGCATCGACGAGCGCGACGTCGATCGCGTCGTGCTCGATCTTCCCGAGCCATGGAAGGTCGTTCCGCACGCGGTTCACGCCTTGCGACCCGGCGGCATCCTGATCGCCTACACACCATCCATCACCCAGGCTGCGCAGACACGCGAGGTCATGGCCACACGCGAGTGGAGCGGCACACGTACGCTGGAAGTGCTGCACCGTGGCTGGCACATCGAGGGTCAAGCGGTCCGCCCCGACCACCGCATGGTGGCTCACACCGGGTTCCTCACCGTCGGCCGCTTCATCGGCTGAGCTGCTGAGCCAAGACGCGAAGAAGGCGGCCGTGAGGCCGCCCTCTTTCATGAACGGGTAACAGTCGGAACTAGGGCTCGATGAAGATGCACTCGCCGGGGCATTCCTCGGCGCTCTCGATGACCGCATCGAGGCGGCTATCCGGGAAGCTGGCCATGCCTTCGGCACCTTGGGGCAAGCCCTTGGCGGCGGCGTAGATCTTGTCGCCTTCCTTGACGTAGGCAAGGCCGTCGTCGAGGAGGGTGAAAACGTCGGGGGCGATCTCTTCGCACAGGCCATCGCCGGTGCACAAATCCTGGTCGATCCAGACCTTCATATCGTTTTGTCTCCTATTTCCGAGGGTCAGACCAGGTGAGCATACATGCCGAGACTGCCGAGAACCTTGATGGTGACGGTTGTCGCCGCCGCGCTGGAGCCTGAGTGTGAGGAGGATTCGTCTGCACTTCCACTGGGCGAGGCGCCGCCGGTGACGGTGACACCACTTACAGTGATGTTCAGGCGGGCCAAACGACTCATTCTCGGGCATTTAGGCACGAATTCTCCACGCTGGGTGGTGATTGGGGTATGGTTTGATCAACAAAGTAGCGGGTAGCCCAACACTCACAGTGATGAGGTTGAGCTGCAATGATGTCGGGTCCAGCGGGCCCAGAAGGGCAGCCATGAAGAATCAACCCAGAACAAGAACTCGTTTCGCTATGTTCGTCGCCGGTGTCGCCATCGCGGTCGCTGGTGTCGTTGTCGGGGGTGGCGTGGCCTCGGCGCACCACCCCGAGATTTCCGCCATCGCAAGCTGCGACAACATCGTCCGATGGACGGCATACGCGTGGAATGGTCCTGATGACGCCAGCCGCACGAATCCTGACGTGGTTGTCACCTACTCGGTGGACCTTGGCGCGTCAATGCCTCTTACGAGCGGGCAGTTCAGCCCAGGCGACTTCCAGTTCAGTGGCCAGTTCCCCTGGCCCGCAGGTGCCACCCGAGTCGACATCACCGTCACTGCTGTGGGAGCGTGGGGTAACGGCTTCGGGGGCGGCGACGCCAGATCGGTGATGGTTCGACTCGACTGCAGCGAAACTACGACCACGGTCCAGGAAACTACGACCACGGTCCAGGAAACTACGACCACGACCGTCCCAGCTACGACAACAACCACCACCCAGGTGGCCTCGAACGCTCCTACGACCATTGCCACGACCACGACGGCAGTGGCGTCCAACGCCCCCACGACCACCGTTGCAAGGGGTCTGCCTCGCACAGGCGGCGACAACGGTCCGATGGCGTTGGTGGCCTTGGGACTGTGTCTCATCGGCCTCTCCTTGGTCCTCACCGCACGTCGCATCCAGGCCTGAGCAGCACGAGAAAGTCACACCGTGGGGTTCGCTGATGGCAGGCATCGGCGGCTGCCACGGTGTTAGGTTCCTGACATGACCGAGGGTGACACCAACGAGTCCATGGCGGTGCTGCATTCGCAAGTGATCGTCCTCGAGGGCGAGATCGAGCAACTGCGCCGGAAGTTGGCCGATGCGCCCAAGCGACAGCGTGCGCTCGAAGAGCGTCTGCTGGAGACCAAGGGTCAACTGGCGCACGCGGTGTCGCAGAACGAGAAGCTCAGCTACACGCTCCGTGAGGCCCGCGAGCACATCGCCGCCTTGCGCGACGAGGTCGAGAAGCTCACGCAGCCTCCGTCCGCATACGGCATCATCGTGGGTAAGAACGAAGACGGCACCGTCGACGTGCTCACCAGCGGTCGCAAGATGCGCGTCGGCTTGCACCCAGAGATCGAGCACGACGAACTGGAGCGCGGTGCGGAGGTAGTGCTCAACGAAAGCTTCAACATCGTCCATGCCCGTCACGCCGAGATCACCGGTGAAGTCGTCACCATCAAGGACCTGATGGACGACGGCGTTCGAGCTCTTGTGGTTGGCCGTGCCGACGAGGAACGCGTGTGTGAACTGGCCGACTCGCTGCGGGGTGTGCACCTGCGCAACGGCGACACCATGCGTCTGGACTCGCGCAGCAACCTGCTGTTGGAGAAGCTGCCGAGACCCGAGGTCGAAGACCTGCTGCTGGAGGAAGTACCCGACATTTCGTACTCCGACATCGGCGGTCTCGATACGCAGATCGAACAGATCGCCGACGCCGTGGAGCTGCCGTTCCTCTACGCCGACCTCTTCGCCGAACACCGCTTGCCGGCACCTAAGGGAATCCTTCTCTACGGTCCTCCCGGCTGCGGCAAGACCCTCATCGCCAAGGCGGTCGCCAACTCGCTGGCGAAGAAGGTTGCGGAGAAGACCGGTGGCGAAAAGGGCCGCAGCTACTTCATCAACATCAAGGGTCCGGAGCTGCTGAACAAGTACGTCGGCGAGACCGAGCGCCAGATTCGTCTGGTCTTTCAGCGTGCTCGTGAGAAGAGCGAAGAAGGATGGCCGGTCATCGTCTTCTTCGATGAGATGGACAGCATGTTCCGTACTCGTGGCTCGGGCATCAGCAGCGACATGGAGAGCACCATCGTGCCCCAGTTGCTGGCAGAGATCGACGGCGTGGAGGGCCTACGCAACGTCATCGTCATCGGGGCCACCAACCGCGAAGACCTCATCGACCCGGCCATTCTGCGGCCCGGTCGGCTCGACGTGAAGATCAAGATCGAGCGACCAACTGCTGCTGCGGCGAAGCAGATCTTTGCGCAGTACCTCACCGACGAGATCCCCATCGACGCCAACTCGTCGGTGTCCGAGATGATCGACGCAACGGTGATCGAGATGTACCGCGACGACGAGGCCAACCAGTTCCTGGAGGTCACGTACCAGAACGGCGACAAGGAAGTTCTTTACTACAAGGACTTCTCGTCGGGCGCGATGATCGAAAACATCGTGCGCCGCGCGAAGAAGCTGGCCATCAAACGGGTCATCGCCGGCGGCACTCGCGGTGTGTGCCTGAACGACCTGCTCGACAGCATCCGCCAGGAGTACAAAGAGCACGAAGATCTGCCCAACACGACCAACCCGGACGACTGGGCGAAGATCAGCGGCAAGAAGGGCGAGCGCATCGTCTTCATCCGCACACTCGTCAAGGGTCGCGAAGAGAAGGACCGCGCCGGCGGGCGCGCAATCGAGCGCGTCGCCACCGGCCAGTACCTCTGAGCGATCAAGTCAGGGTTTCTTGCCAGGGCGAAGGCGCGAGGCAGGCTGATAGTTGACGCCTGCCGTCTCGTCCACGCGAAGTAAGAGCAGCTCACACGAGGGCTCGAACCGTTCGGCGAACCCCGTGGATCGCCGCTCGCCGATGAGTTCCCACGGCAGCGTGGTGAGACGGTCGGTGTCGTCCTCCAACTGCTGGCGCATCTGCACTCCCGCATCGGTGACGGCACCCTCGACAACGAGGCCGCGCTGCTGCAGGCGCAACCAGCCTGCCTCGATGTCACCTGAAGATGTGCCACGGGAACGAGACAACCAATCGGTCTCGTAGCCGAGCCAGGCATTGTGAAGGATCGACGCTTCTGCATGTGTGAGGCCGGCTGCCACCACGAGCGCCCAGTGTGTGTCGCCACGCCACTCGCGAAGGCAGTTGATCGCGTGCCAGCCCGACAGCAGGTCGTCGCTGGGACGCGGCATGGCGAGGTGGGCACCGAAGAACGTGCGGCCGACCAACGGCAACTGCTCGACGGCCGCCCACAGCTCGTCGGCATACTCGACCAACGGTTCGACGATGGCAGGTGCGTGCTCGCGGAGCCCAGCCAGGATCGCCTCGTCTCGAGCCGTCCACATGTCGGCGAACCGGTCGGCGCTACCGAGCAGATCGAAGAGGGCCGCGATGCCCAACGGACTGATCGAACCGAAGGCGGCTGTCACTGCCGCTGGACCCGCTGCTGCCAGCGGTGCGCTGCGGGCGGCCATGTAGCCCAGTGGAACGGCGAAAGCCTCAGGAAGCCCCGCTGCGTGGTATCGCTGCACCGCTCCCGGATCCCAGAAGTTCCACCCGATCGTGGTCTGTACGGAACGTGCGTTGCGGCGAGTGATCGAGAGCCAGTCCGTCATGCCCTGAGTGTTGCAGGCACCAAACGCGTCACGTGTCCGTCGAATTGGCTACTGTCCACTTCGTCGGACCACAGGGGAGGCGCCGTGAAGAAGTTCTTCGCCGCAATTGCGGTTACATCGTTGTCGGTTGCTGCATGCTCTGGAGGTGACGCGTGGCCGGCCACCACGTCGTCCGCCACCGAGGTGTCCGTGGGCGACGCTTCGGCGCCGACGAGCGATGCGGGCACCGTCACCCCCGACACGACACTTCCGGCGCAAGACGGGCTTTATGCCGGTGCGGCGAGCAACAGCATCTTGCCGACGGTCGATGGTGACCGCGCGTACCTGCAAGATGCCCCCGGCTGGAGCAATCTCGACCCCAATGACATCGGCGTTTTCGTGCCGACGTGGGACCAGGGTCGAGTTGATGTCGGCAACGGAAGCGATGACTCCTCGTGGGTGCACGACGATCTCCGGGCTACCGCACTGTCGCTGCGGCGCGGCAGCTCAGTGGTCATCATGGCCACTGTCGACGTGTACATGATCTTCGCCGCCGACGCCGCCGAGATCGAGAAGCGGGCGCGAGCACTGCTGCCTCCGGGACTCAACGAGATGACCAAGATCGTGATCAGCGCCACTCACAACCATCACGGCCCCGACACTGCCTTCAGTGTCAATGACGACTGGTACGACACCATGGCCGACCAGGTCGCCGACGCAATCCACAACGCGGCCATCGCGATGGAGCCGGCTCGGCTCGAGGTGCTCACTGGCGAACACCACTTTGGTCAGAGTGACGGGCGCGACCCGGTCATCGTCGACCCCCGGCTGAACATCTTGCGCGTCGCAGCTGACGGCGACGACGCCCGCACCATTGCCACCGTCGTGCAGTGGGCCAGCCACCCCGAGACCACTCTTGGTTGGAACCCGCCCGGCGACTACACCGCCCAGTGCGCCACGAAGGGCTGGGCGGCAGACGATTGCAGTGCTGATGGCCGGTACCTCACTGCCGACTACCCGGGAATCGTCCGTGAACAAGTGGGTGCCGCTCTTGGCGGCGAGGTGTTGTACTTCAACGGCGCCCTCGGCAGCCAGATCGGACCCGGTGACGCCGACGTGTGGCAGATCGACGCGGCGCATCCGGTCGGCGACGGCGTGACCGCACCTGCGGGTGCCCTGCCAGTACCTGGCGCTGCCGACCTGCGCGACCAGAACATGGCTCGCACCGAGGCAATCGGTACTGAGCTGGCCACCCATGTTCTGGAACTCGTCGCAGCGGCGAAGCCGACCGGGGTGAACGAGATCGGATGGCGCAAGCAGCCGTTCTACACAGCACTCACCAACATCGGCTTCCGCGTGTTGCTGGCCGACGGTGACCTCGGCTGGCAGGTGCCGGCCGCATACAACTGCACCGCCAAGCCGTACACCGACGACAACTGCACCGACGACGGGGGAGCGTTCGAGGACGATCCCATACTCACCCCACTGGTGGACAGCCAGGTTCGCAAGGGTGACGTGTTGAAGACGCAGATCACCTGGGTGAGCGTTGGCGATGTCGGGTTTCTGTTCATGCCCGGTGAGTTGCCGCCGGAACTGGTCACCGGGCTGCCCGAAGACTTCGCGACCAATACGGCGGCGTATTACACCGAGCCGGACCTGCATGCAGTAGGCGCCGACTACCAGATCCCCGGCTACCTGCTCGATCTGGTGCCGACGAAGACCACCTTCACGGTGGGCCTTGGCGGCGACGAACTGGGCTATTGGGTCCCCATCAACGAAGCACGCCTGAAGTGTCTCGACCTGGTATTCGATCCGGCCAGCGGTTACACCTGTCAGCGACTCTTCGACGAGGGACTGCTGGTCACGGTCGATGCCGTCGCTGGCCCGGTCTGCCGCAGTGTCACTGACGATCCTGCGAGCGCTTCGTACACCCCCGAGCAGCTGACGGCTCTCCAGGCCGTGTGCCGCTACGGGCAGGCGCTCGGACGCGAGCTGGGGGAGCCCGCTGGGCACTACGAGGAGACGAACTCGGCCGGCTGGGACCTCGTTGACGATCTGTGGTCCGCTGCTCGCCAACTGTTCAGCGCCTGATTGCGTTGTTAGGGTCCACCTATGGCGATCCCCAAGGTCTGCGGCATCGAGACCGAGTACGGCATCTTGGTGCGCGGACCAGTCAGCGACAACACGAGCAACCCGGTCTCGGCCTCGTCGCTGCTGATCAACGCCTACCTCGCTGCCAACCTGCGCAAGGTCGGATGGGACTTCGAAGACGAGCATCCCGGTAGTGATGCCCGCGGCTTCAGTGTCAGCGATCTGCTCGAACCCGAGATCGAGACGCACCTGGTCAACGCGGTACTCACCAACGGCGCCCGCTATTACGTCGACCACGCACACCCCGAGATCAGCACCCCTGAGTGCCGCACGGCCCGCGAAGCGCTGGTCTTCGACCGGGCGGCGGAGGAGATCGTGTGGGCAAGTATGCAGGCCGCAAATGCGCTTCTGCCTCCGGGTGCTGAGGTGCTGTGCCACAAGAACAACTCGGACGGCAAGGGCAACAGCTACGGCTGCCACGAGAACTATCTTGTCGCCCGCGAGGTGCCCTTCGGCCGCATCGTGCACCAGATCACACCGCACTTCGTGACCCGCCAGATCGTCGTCGGCGCCGGCAAGGTGGGCTGTGAGCTGAACGGAGTGTCGGTCACGGACGTGCCGTTTCAGATCAGCCAACGCGCCGACTTCTTCGAGGAGGAGGTCGGACTCGAGACCACGCTCAAGCGGCCAATCATCAACACCCGCGACGAACCGCACTGCGACCCCAGCAAATATCGCCGCCTGCACGTCATCGTCGGCGACGCCAACATGAGCGAGACCGCCACCCTGGTCAAGGTGGGTGCCACTTCGATCCTGTTGGCGATGATCGAGGACGATGTCATCGGTGACGATCTGGCGCTGGCCAACCCGGTTGCTGCGATTCGACACATCAGCCACGACCCGTCGCTGCAGCGCACCGTCCTGCTGCGCAACGGCCGGCGGGCGACCGCCCTCGAGATTCAGTGGGGGCTGTTGGAGCTGGCCCTGAAGTACGAGCGGTCACACGGCCTCGAGCCGGTAGGGCACGAGGTCGGCAGGGAAGTACTGGGGTTGTGGGAAAGCATTCTCACCGGCCTGGAGCGCGAGCCCGAGTCGGTGGCCCATCAGGTCGACTGGATTGCCAAGCGACGGGTTGTCGAGGCGTACGCCGCCCGCCACGATGCCGGCCCCGGCGATGCCCGTCTGAAAGCGCTCGACCTGCAGTATCACGACCTGCGCCGCGACAAGTGCCTGGCCCGCCGCGTCGGTCTTGACGTATTGACCACCAACGAGGAAGTGCACCACGCGATGACCAACCCGCCGCTCACCACTCGCGCCTATTTTCGAGGCCGCTGTCTGACGAAGTGGCCCACCGAAATCGTCGCTGCCAACTGGGACAGCATGGTCTTCGACATCGGGCACGAGCCACTGCGACGAGTGCCGATGATGGAACCATTGCGCGGCACTGCGGAATCCGTGGCTATGTTGATCGACGAAAGCGATACCCCAGCCGAGCTGCTGGCCCGGCTGGGTTCCTGAACGGTCCGCACACGGGCTTCGTCCACACAGGAGAACACATGGCTGAGCGCACGCAGAAACAGAAACCGACACCGAGCCGCACCGAAGAGACGGTCGAAGCTGCCCCGGCGGTGGTGGGTGGCAGCGACAAGTTGAAGGCCGAGCTCGACGACCTGCTCGATGAGATCGATGATGTCTTGGAGACCAACGCGGAGGACTTCGTGAAGTCCTACGTGCAAAAGGGTGGCCAGTAGTTCGATGTCGATGCCGATGTTCACGCCCGGGACGGACCCTGGCTCCAGCTTTCCTGAACTACTGAAGCGAATGGGTCTCGCCGCTGATCCGGCGAGCGCTGCCCACTGTGATCTCTCGGTACCGCACGCCACCACCTGTGTCGCCCTGCGCTTCGCCGACGGCGTGATCATGGCGGGCGATCGTCGTGCCACGAGCGGCAACCTCATCAGCCACCGCGGCATGGAAAAGGTCGTCCAAGCCGATCTGCACAGCGGCGTCGCCATCGCCGGCGCCGCCGGCCCCGCCATGGAGATGGTCAAGCTCTTTCAACTACAGCTGGAGCACTATGAAAAGGTCGAGGGCGTCTCGCTCAGCCTGGAAGGCAAGGCGAATCAGCTCAGCATGATGGTGCGCGGCAACCTGCCCGCCGCGATGCAGGGCATGGTCGTGGTACCGATCTTTGCCGGATACGACCTGCGCCGCGCCGACGGCCGGCTGTTCACCTACGACGTCACCGGCGGTCGCTATGAAGAGCGCGATTACATCGCCACAGGCTCGGGCATGCTGCATGCCGGAACCGTCATCAAGATCGGCTGGCGCGACACTCTCGATCGCGGCGCGGCCATAGCGTTGGCATGCCGTGGTCTCTGGGAAGCCGCCGATGCCGACAGCGCAACCGGTGGGCCCGATGCGCTGCGCGGAATTTACCCGGTCGTTGCCATCATCACTGCCGCCGGCTGGACACGCGTGGATGACGCCGAGCTGGCGTCAGTGTTCGGGTCGATCGCCGCGGAGGTGCGCAGCCGATGAGCCAGCCGTTCTACGTATCGCCGGAACAGGTCATGAAAGACCGGGCCGACTATGCGCGCAAAGGAATCGCACGAGGTCGAGCGCTGGTCGCAGTGCTCTACGACGACGGCATTGCGTTGGTTGCGGAGAACCCCAGCAACACGTTGCGAAAGATCAGCGAGATCTACGACCGCATTGCGTTTGCCGGTGCCGGTAAGTACAACGAGTTCGACCAACTACGAGTCGCGGGTGTGCGCGCCGCCGACCTGAAAGGCTTCCAGTACAGCCGTGACGACGTCGACGCGCGCAGCCTGGCCAACAACTACGCACAGATACTCGGCGGCATCTTCACCAACGAGATGAAACCGATGGAGGTCGAGATCCTGGTGGCCGAAGTCGGCCACGTTGCCAGCGGCGACCAGCTGTTCCACATCCAGTACGACGGCACCGTCGTCGACGAGCGGCGCTACACCGTCTTGGGCGGCGACGCAGAAGCCATCGGCGACCGCATGAAGGCGTCATTCGCAGAGGGCCAGAGCCTGAGCGCCGCCGTGCAGGAAGCAACCAGGGCACTGTCGGGTGCCGAGCGCACCCTCGTGGCCACCGACCTCGAGGTGGCCATTCTCTCGCGCAGCAACGGGCGCCGGTGCTTCCGACGACTCGACGACGAAACAGTCGCTGCTGCATTGGCCGGCTGAGCGTGGCCGGCCCCCGATACATCGATCTCAACAGTGATGTGGGGGAGGGTTACGGGGCGTGGCCGGGCGGGCCAGATGACGCGTTGATGCCATTACTCACGTCGGTCAATGTGGCGTGCGGCTTTCACGCCGGAGACCCGGTCATCATGCAGCGCACGTGTGCGCTGGCTCGCCAGCACGGCTGCACCATCGGTGCCCAGGTCAGCTACCCAGATCTGGCGGGCTTCGGCCGGCGGTTCATGGATATGCAGCCCGCGGAACTGACGTCGGCGGTGATCTACCAACTCGGCGCGCTCGATGCGTTTGCCCGGTTGGCCGGCGACAAGGTCCGGTACGTGAAGCCCCATGGGGCGCTGTACAACGCGATTGTCCGACACGAGGTCCAGGCGGCAGCCGTTGCCGCTGCGGTTCATGCGTACGACCCGTCGCTGGCGGTGCTCGGCCTGCCCAGGTCGGCGATCGGCACCGAGTGTGGACGGCTCGGCCTGCGCTTCGTCGAAGAAGGCTTCGCCGACCGTGCGTACACCGATCAAGAGGCTCTTGTCGCGCGCACAGAACCTGGAGCGCTGATCACTGACCCGGATGCGGCCGCGGTGCAGGCACTCGCGCTCGCCCAGCGCGGGGTGCAGTCCGTCTGCGTACACTCCGACACTCCAGGCGCGCCGGAGATTCTGGCAACCGTCGCCGTCGCGCTCGTGACTGCCGGGTTTCAGACGCAGCCGTTCGTTTTGTGAGATGTCTGCGGTGAAGTTGCTGCCGTACGGCCCGCGGGCGGTGCTGGTCGAGTTCGACACATTGGCCGAAGTGATGAGTGCCGCAGCCGTATGGCGAGAGGCGGCCCTGGCCGGCGTTGTCGACGTCGTTCCCGCTGCTCGGACCGTCCTCGTGGTTCACGACGGCACACTCGATAGCGGCCAGTTGGTCGCACCAGAAGTGATGGCTCAGGTCGCAGCTGTCAACGAGGGAGTGACCCTGGACGTCGTGTACGACGGGGCCGACCTGGAGGACGTCGCGCAGGCGTGCGGCCTCCGTGTCGACGAGGTCGTCGAACTTCACAGCGGTACGGAGTACACGGTGGCGTTCTGCGGCTTCATGCCCGGCTTCGCGTATCTGGTCGGCCTGCCATCGCTGCTGCAAATGCCTCGACGCGACACACCGCGCACTCGCGTTCCGGCGGGCTCGGTGGCAATCGCCGCCGAGTTCACGGGCGTGTACCCACGACAAAGCCCTGGCGGCTGGCACCTCCTCGGACGCACTGACACAGTGCTCTGGAATGAATCCCGTACGCCGCCGGCACTGCTGCCCCCGGGCACCCGCGTCCGGTTCCGGCCAACATGATCTCCGTCCAGTCGTGGGGCATCGCCGGCTCCGTGGTGGATCATGGCCGGGCCGGGCTGGCGTGGCTGGGCCAGAGCCGTGGGGGAGCAGTCGATGCCGTGTCCCTGTCGCTCGCCAATCGACTGGTCGGCAACCCCGAAAGCAGCACCAGCATCGAGACATCAGGGGGTCTGGCACTCAGTTTCGGGCAGCCAACGATGATTGCGATTGCCGGCGCCGCCGCGGACGTGTCGGTGAGCGACGGCCCGGCAGTGGGGTGGGGGAGCCCGGTCGTGTTGCCCGCTGGCGCACGGCTACGAGTCGTCCGCCTGACTGATGGAGCCCGTCTCTACATCGCCGTGCGTGGCGGTGTCGTGCGGGCCGCCGACGAGCTGATCGTCGGCCCTGACCCGGCAACGCCGGCAGCGGTCCAATCGGCGCCACGAGCAGCTCTCTCCGCACAGTTGCGGGTGTGGCCGGGCCCACGGTTGGACTGGTTCGTCGCCACCGCGTGGCATGCACTGCTGGCTGCAACGTTCGAGGTCAACAGCACCAGCCGCGTCGGAGTCCGTCTCGGAGGCACCCCGTTGCTTCGCCAGCACGACCGCCAGCTGCCATCCGAAGGCCTGGTCGAGGGGGCAATTCAGGTCCCACCAGATGGTCGGCCGATCATCATGCTGGCCGACCACCCCACGACCGGCGGCTACCCCGTCATTGCGGTGATCGACCCCGTCGACCTCCATCACGCAGCCCAAGCTGCCGCCGGCACGACACTCCGTTTCATCCCCGTCCGCTGACGGGTGAGAGTTTGGTCGGGCGGACTTCGGATTGGTGCGCTACGGTGCGCGCATGGAGCGGCGAATTTTCGGGCTCGAGAATGAATACGGGGTGACGTGCACGCTGCGCGGCCAGCGTCGGCTCAGCCCCGACGAGGTTGCCCGCTATCTGTTCCGCAAGGTGGTCAGCTGGGGTCGCAGTAGCAACGTCTTCCTGCAGAACGGCGCCCGTCTGTACCTCGACGTCGGCTCGCACCCCGAGTACGCGACGCCCGAATGCGACAGCCTCTACGACCTTGTGGTGCACGACAAGGCGGGCGAGCGCATTCTTGATGGGCTATTGCAATCCGCCGAGCAGCGTCTTCGCGAAGAGGGCATTCGCGGCACGATCTACCTGTTCAAGAACAACACCGACTCCGCCGGCAACAGCTACGGCTGCCACGAGAACTACCTCACCAGCCGTGCCGACGACATGGCTCACTACGCGGAAGTATTGATCCCGTTCTTCGTCAGCCGCCAGATCTTCACCGGCGCCGGCAAGGTGCTGCAGACCGCACGCGGCGCAACGTTCTCGATGGCACAACGTGCCGAGCACATCTGGGAGGGCGTCAGTAGCGCCACCACCCGCAGCCGCCCCATCATCAACACCCGCGACGAGCCCCACGCCGACGCCGAGAAGTACCGCCGGCTGCACGTCATCGTCGGCGACAGCAACATGAGCGAGTACACCACCTTTGTCAAGGTCGGTTCGGCGGCGTGCATGCTGCGGATGTTGGAGGACCCCACGGTGGTGCTGCGCGACATGACGCTGGAGAACCCCATCCGCGCGATTCGCGACATCAGCCACGACATCACCTGCCGGCGCAAGGTGCGCCTTGCCAACGGCAGGGAGGTCAGCGCTCTCGACATTCAGCGTGAGTACCTCGACCGGGCGCTGCGCTATGCCGACACCAAAGGCTTCCCACCGATGGAGCAAAAGGCGCTGGACATGTGGGAGCACTGCATCAGCACCATCGAGAACGACCCGTTGAAGTTGGACCGCGAAGTCGACTGGGTGATCAAGCACAACCTGATCGAAGCGTTCCGCGCGCGCCACGACCTGCCGCTGGGGCACGCCCGCGTGTAGCTGCTCGACCTGCAGTACCACGACATTTCACGCGAGCGCAGCCCCTTCTACAAGCTGCAGGACCGCGGAATGATCGAGCGCATGTGCCTCGACTCCGACATCGAGACCGCCATCGAGGTTCCACCGCAGACCACCCGTGCCCGGCTGCGCGGCGAGTTCGTGAAGCGGGCCAAGGAGCGCAAGCGTGACTACACCGTCGATTGGGTGCATCTGAAGCTCAACGATCAGGCGCAGCGCACCGTGTTGTGCAAGGACCCGTTCAAGAGCCGCGACGAGCGTGTCGAGAAGCTGATCGCCTCGCTCTAGCACTGCGAGTGACGGCATTGACCTTCCGCTGCGCACGACCTCCTCACCGCTAGCGTGTGGCCGATGTCTGACGAGCCGAGGCGATCCACGCAGATCGATGCCCTGATGAAGGATCTCTCGCCAGACGACCCTGGCCACCCGCTCGAGGAGGCTGCACCGCCGATTGCAGGTGGTGGAGTTGGAGGTGGCGGTAGCGACAACGGTCCGCCGGCCGATATGACGCCTGACGACGACGACACCGCACCAGCGCCGGCTCCACGAAGGCGCAAGCGCGGCAACGCTTTTTCCGAATGGATCATCGTGATTGGCGTTGCGGTCAGCGCGGCGCTTCTGGTTCGTGCCTTCGTGCTCCAGCAATTCGCTGTGTCTGGCTACTCGATGATCAACACCCTGCACGACGGCGACCGCGTGCTGGTCAACAAGCTCAGCTATCGCTTGCACGACCCCCGGCGTGGCGACGTGGTGGTGCTCAAGACCATCGAGGGCGCGGGCGAACGCGACCTGATCAAACGAGTAATCGCCCTGCCTGGCGAGACGGTCGAATACCGCTCGTGCGTCCTCTACATCGACGGCCGTGAGCTGGTAGAGCCCTACCTCGACCCGACAGTCGTGACGCCCACCAGTTGCGGAGAGGCGCAGCCCGCACTCGAGGTTCCCGACGACTCGGTCTTCGTGATGGGTGACAACCGCCCAGGGTCGAAGGACAGCAGAGCGCTCGGCCCCATCACCTACGGCAACCTCATCGGCCGGGCCTTCGTCGTCATTTGGCCGATGGGCGATTGGACGTGGCTGTAAGCGCACGCCGATCACGTGATCGGCGTCGGCGTACCCAATTGGTTGCGGTACGCATCCATCATTCGGTCCGGATAGTCGCAGTACACGCCGTCGAGACCCATCCGTAGCGACCGTTCGAGGATGTGCGGCTCTTGCATGTCCCAGCCGAATGCTACGCGGTTGAAGCGATGCAACAGCACCACCAGTCCACCATTCCAGTCGCGATGGTGCATGTTGAGCGCGTCGATGCCATTTGCCGCCAGCGTGGCGGCGCGACGCTCGGCACCCTCCTTGATCCTCTGCAGCCCGGTGCTGTCCACCAGCCGGGCACCCTGGTCGCGCAGCGGTAACAGCGACTCCCACACCGGCGAACACAGCCACAGCCGCTCGAGCATTGCCGGTGCAGCCTCGCGGACGACATCGATCACGGCCTGCCCAGACGCGGGGTCCTTCAGGTCGAGCGAGAGGTGATAGGTCGACCCGCAGCGTTCCAGTAGGTCTGCCAGCGAGGGGATGTGCGAGGGCAGTTCGTCACGCCGATAACCGGAAATCGGCTTGCCACGGCCCATAGACCGCTTGACCAGCCCGTCATGATCGAGCACCGGCACCCCGTCGGCCGTGACCCACACGTCGCTCTCCAGCCCGTTGGCACCGAGTTTGAGGCCAACTGTGAACGCTTCCAGCGTGTTCTCGGGCGCATACCCCTTGGCGCCACGGTGGGCGAACGCAATCGGAGTGTCGAGCAGCGAAGGGATCCGTTGTTGCACCTCGCGATGATGCCACGACTGACTTGCTAGCTCCTAGACTCGCCACGTGTTCAACGTTCAGGGCAGCGAGATGATCTTCCTGTTGCTCATCGCGCTCGTCGTGCTGGGGCCAGAAAAGCTGCCAGAAGCCGTCCGGAAGTTCACCAAGACCTACGCCGAGTTCAAGAAGACGATCGGTGGCTTCCAGAACGAATTCCGCGACGCGATGGACGAGCCGATACGAGAGTTGCGCGAGACCGCCAATCTGGTACGCGATGCCGCGAAGTTCGATGTCGACGGTGGTGGCGCCGATGTGATGGAGAAGGCCACTCCACCCGTCAGCGAAATTGGGCCCAAGACCCCACCGGAAGTCCGGCGAGAAGCCGGGCTGAACTTCGGTAGTGCGAATCCCCGCCGCCAGGAACGTGTCGCTGCCGCCGACACGCCTGTCACCGAGTCGGACACCGACGTCGTGGCCGAGGCCGCCGAACCTCCGGTTGCCGAAGTAGCACCCACTCAAGACTCCACCGGGGATGCCACCGAATGAAGGTTCCCTTTCGGGGCGGTTCTGATCAACCAAAGGTTACGACGCCAGACGACCGTATGACACTGACGCAGCACCTCGCGGAGCTGCGCACCCGCATCATCCGTTCGGTGCTCGCGATCGTGTTCGGCATCATCATCATCGTCGCGTTCTACGATCAGGTGCTCCGTTTCCTGCGCAAGCCGTACACCGATCTCTGCGCGAGGAAGCAGTGGGCGAACTGCGGTGAGCTGCAGTTCCTCGGTCCGTTGGAGGGCCTGTCGACACGGCTGTCCATCGCGACGTACGGCGGCATCATCATCGCCCTTCCCGTGCTGATGTGGCAGCTGTGGCGCTTCATCGTGCCGGCGCTGCACGCCAAGGAGAAGAAGTACGCGATTCCGTTCGTGCTGTCCTCGGTGTTCCTCTTTCTGCTCGGTGGGCTCATTGCCTACTGGACACTTGGACCCGCACTCGACTTCCTGATTTCGTGGGCCGGCAGCGATGTGCAGGCCAATTTCCAGGTCAGTAAGTACATCAGCCTGGTCGGCCTGATGATCGCTGCGTTCGGAATCGCCTTCGAATTCCCCGTGTTGCTCGTGTTCTTGCAGCTGGTTGGTGTGCTCACGCCGCAGATGTTGGCCAAGCAGTGGCGTTACGCAATCGTCATCATCTTCGTGATCGCGGCGGTCATCACCCCCAGCGGCGACCCGTACTCGATGATGGCGCTGGCCGGGCCGATGACACTCTTCTACCTCATCTCGATCCTCATCGGGCTGTATGCACAGAAGCGAAAGCGCGCCCGCGAAGCCGCAGAAGAGTGAGCCGATAGCACGGTGCGTACCGACCGGTCCGAGCTCATTGCGCACTACGAGTTTCCGCTGGACATGTTCCAGTTGCGGGCGCTCGATGCGCTCGACGACGGTGAATCCGTGCTGGTGGCCGCGCCGACGGGCAGCGGCAAGACGGTGGTGGCCGAGTACGCAATTGATGCTGCGGTCGCAGATGGAAAGCGAGCGTTCTACACAGCCCCGGTGAAGGCGCTGTCGAACCAGAAGTACCACGATCTGGTCGCACGGCTGGGCCCGCAGCAGGTCGGCCTGCTCACCGGCGACAACAACATCAACGGTGACGCACCGGTCGTGGTGATGACCACGGAGGTGCTGCGCAACATGATCTATGCGCGCAGCCCGGCCCTGAAAGACCTCGCCGTTGTCGTACTCGATGAAGTGCACTTCCTGCAGGACACGTATCGCGGCCCGGTCTGGGAAGAAGTCATCATTCACCTACCGGTGCGTGTGCGACTGGTGTGTCTGTCGGCGACCGTGAGCAACGCTGCCGAGCTGGCCGAGTGGATCACGACGGTGCGTGGCGCAACGAAGGCCATTGTCGAAGACCGACGGCCCGTTCGCCTCGACAACCTGTACCTGATCGGCGACAGGACGCACGACCGGCTGTCGCTGCTGCCCGTGCTCATCAACGGTCGCCCCAACCACGAGGCAATGCGAGTGGATGCCGAGGCAGCGCGCAGCAATCGCGATCGCAAGGGTAGCAACAAGCAGCAGGGCCGCCGGCGGCTGTACACACCGTCGAGGCTGGAAGTGGTGGAGGTGCTCGACCGCCACGGGATGTTGCCGGCGATCTGTTTCATCTTCAGTCGCAATCAGTGCGACGAGGCCGCGCGCAGCGTGCTGGCGGCAGGGGTGCACCTCACCACCGGAGCCGAACGTGAGCGAGTGCGTGAGATCGTGGATGCACGCCTCGGCGGAATCGACCCCGCAGACCTGGCAGTGCTCGGCTACGGCCAGTTCCTCGCCCAACTGGAGGCGGGGGTCGCCGCCCACCATGCGGGCATGGTGCCGCCGTTCAAGGAGGCTGTCGAAGCGTGCTTCGTCGAGGGATTGGTCAAGGTGGTCTTCGCCACCGAGACGCTCGCGGTCGGCATCAACATGCCGGCCAAGACGGTCGTCATCGAAAAGCTCAGCAAGTTCACCGGCGACCACCACACCTTCCTGACACCTGGGGAGTACACCCAGCTGACCGGGCGGGCCGGCCGTCGTGGTCTCGATGACCTGGGCAATGCAGTCGTGCTGTGGAGCCCGTTCGTACCCTTCGAGCAGGTCGCTGCGCTGGCCAGCAGTCGCACGTTCCATCTCAACTCTGCGTTCCGGCCGACGTACAACATGGCAGCCAATCTGGTGCGCTCGTACACCAGCGAGCGCGCCCATCATCTGCTCAACCTCTCCTTCGCTCAGTACCAGGCTGATCGTGATGTGGTGAAGGTCGAAGCCCGCCTCGAGCGCCGCCAGGAGCACCTCTCCACGCTGCTGGAGAAGGCCCGCAGCCCCTTCGGCGACATCGACGACTATCGCCGCCTGAAGAGCGGCACCGATGCGGGGCCGCGAGCAGGCGTGATCGTGCGCGACGATCCGATCTCACTGGCGCTGATGAAGCTTCGTCCGGGCGACATCGTCTACATCGAGAAGGGCCGTTACTCGGGGCGTGCTGCAGTGTTGGCCAACGCTCATCGCAAGGGCGGGGTGCGCCTGACCACCATCACCACACGGCGCGACCTGTTGATGTTGACCGCGCTCGATTTCGACGAGCCTCCGACAGCAATCGGCCGCATCGAACTTCCGGCCGACTTCGCACCCAATCGTAACGACTTCCAACGATCAGTCGCCGCTCGTCTGGAACAGGCCGAAGTCGCGCCACACAAGCGCAGCCGACGTCCAGCGGAACCCGAGTACGACGGCGAGCATCCGGTGGAGGACGACCCTGATCTGGCCGACCGGCTGAAGGCCGCCAACCAGGCAGACAGAGTGGCGCGCGAAATCGATGACCTTCGCGTACGTGTGCGCGGCCGCAGTTCGTCGATCGCCCGTGACTTCGACCGCGTCTTGGGCGTTCTCGAGTATTGGGGCTACGTCGAAGGGTGGACGCTGACCGAGGCAGGCGAGACCCTGTCGCGGTTGTTCCATGAGAGCGACCTTCTCGTCGTCGAGTGCGTCCGCCGAGGCCTGCTCGACGGACTTGATCCGGCTGCCCTGGCCGGCCTTGCGAGCGTGTTCGTCTACGAGCACCGCAGCCCCGAGCCGCCACCCACGCCGTGGTATCCGTCGTCCGATGTGCGTGGCAAGTGGCAGGCGATTGCCCGCATCAGCTACGAACTGCAGGACGCCGAGGAGGCCGCTGGGCTCAGCGTGCACCGCCCACCGGACCCCACCTTCATCGCGGTCGCCTACGCGTGGGCAGCAGGCGAGGGGTTCGCCGATGTCGTTGCGCAGGAGGAACTGTCCGGTGGCGACTTCGTGCGCACGATGAAGCAACTCATCGATCTTCTACGCCAGTTCGCGATCGTCGCGCCGCTGAAGACCACCCGCCGTGCTGCCGATGCCGCCGCCGAAGCGCTGTTCCGAGGCGTCGTCGCGTCGTCGAGCTCGGTAGAAGTCGCCGATCCTGAACCCGAGCACGGAGCCCCGTGACCATTCGTCGTGGCGGGCCATGGGGCGAACAGGTGCAGTCGCCCGACTTCATCAGGGTCGTCCCAACGGACCGCGACGCCCGCGACTGGGTTCTCGCCACGCGCAAAGCTTCCAGGCCGATGGAGCCGGTCGGACTCGGCGGGGGCGACATGGCCCGCACCCTTGGCGGTGGTACGCCCGGTCGCTTCCCCGGCCTCGTCGTGAGCGCGCCGATCGACCTCCTCAGAGTTGATGCAGGGGACCGAACGACGTGGGCCGTCGCGCACGTCGTGGCTCGTCGGGGGTGGTGGCGCGGCGAAGTGTGGCTGGCGATGAACGCCCAGTTCTACGGCGAGTACGACGTCGCTCCGCGTTCGCATCCAAACGACGGCAAGGTCGACGTGGTGCATGTGCAGTCTGCGATGCCAATGCGGGCGCGCCGCCAGGGCCGCGAGCGAGCCCGCACCGGTACGCACCTTCCGCACCCGCAGTTGCAGACAACACAATCCGCCTCGGTCACTGCAACATTCGAGGCGCCGTTGGTGGTGTGGGTGGACGGTGTGCGGTGGGGCACAGCAACCGACATCACCGTCACGTGCGAGCCCGATGCGCTGCAGGTCTACGCCTGATGCGTCAGCGGCGGGGCAGTAGGGTCATCGATCATGCAGTCCTGGATCCTCGACGAATCACCCGGCAACTACCGCTTCGGCGAGATCGATCAGCCGGTGGTGGGCGACGACGACGTGCTCATCAGGGTGGTCGCCTCGGCACTGAACCACATGGATCTGTGGGTGACCCGGGGAATGCCCAAGCCGCCGCTGCCGCACGTTCCCGGCTGCGATGTGGCCGGTTTTGTCGAGGCGGTCGGTGCGGCCGTGAGCAATGTACGGCCAGGCGACGAAGTGGTCATCAATCCTGGGGTCTCGCCCGTGGCCGACATCGTCGCGCTGGGCAACGACAGCCCGATGGGCCCAGGTTTCATGATCTACGGCGAACACTGCTGGGGCGGCCACGCGCAGTTCGCGGTCGCACCAAGCCGCAACGTTCGGCCTCGCCCCGCCAACCGCAGCTGGGCCGAATGCGCTGCCTATCCGCTGGCATATCTCACGGCCTACCGCATGCTGCGCAGGGCCCGCGTTCATGCCGGGCAGACGGTGCTGGTGGTGGGAATCGGTTCCGGTGTGTCGTGCGCCGCGCTCGCCATCGCCCGCCACATGGGCTGCACTGTGGTCGCCACCAGTCGCAGCGAAGCCAAGCGCACCGAGGCGCTCACCATGGGGGCCGCCGCCGTGTACGACAGTGCCGCCGGCAAGTGGCCGGTGGAAGCCGACGTCGTCATCGAAAGCGTCGGCCCTGCCACATGGGAGCAATCCGTGCGTTCGCTCAAGCCAGGCGGGCGGCTGGTGGTGTGTGGCGGCACGTCAGGCCCGAAGGTGGAACTGAACCTTCCGCGGCTGTTCTTCAAGCAGATCGAGATCATCGGCAGCACGATGGGCAGTTACCAAGAATTCGATGAGGTGTCGGCACTCGTTGCGCAGGGTCTCGACATCCGCATCGACACGGTGTACCCGATTGCCGACTACGCCCAGGCGCTGGCCCGCTTGGAAGACGGCCAACAACTGGGCAAGATCGTGCTCACCCACGAGGAGAACTGAACCATGACCGAGTCGACACCCGATTCAGAAGCGCTGAAGGAAGCGGTGTGCAGCCGCATCGACGAACTGGCCGAGCAGCTGATCGACGCCAGCCACCAGATTCATGCGCACCCGGAGCTGAACTTCCAGGAGCACTTCGCGCACGACCTCCTCACCGGCTTGCTGGAGCGCAATGGGGTTGCACCCACCCGTCACGCCTACGACTTGGAGACCGCCTTCGACTCCAGCGTCGGCACCAGCGGCGCGACCATTGCAGTGCTGTGTGAATACGACGCGCTGCCCGGAGTCGGCCATGCCTGCGGCCACAACATCATCGGCACTGCCGGTCTTGGCGCAGGTTTGGCTGCAGCGTTCGTTGCCGAAGCCGCCGGCGGCCGCGTCCGCATCATGGGCACCCCTGCCGAAGAGGGTGGCGCCGGCAAAGTTCACATGGCCCGCAAGGGCGCGTTCGACGGGGTCGACGCGGCGATGATGGTGCACCCAGCGGACGCCGACCTGATCTCGATGGACTGCATCGCCATCCAGGAGCTGATCGTGCAGTACCACGGCAAGTCCGCGCATGCCTCCGCTGCGCCGTGGGAGGGCCGCAACGCCCTCGACGCCGCCGTCCTGGGCTACATGAACATCGCCGCCATGCGCCAGCACATTCGCCCCAACGAGCGCATCCACGGCATCTTCACCAACGGTGGCGACAAGCCCAACATCGTCCCCTCCGAAGCAGCGATGGACTGGTACGTCCGCTCTGGCACGATCGAGTCGCTGCAGCCCCTCAAGCAACGGGTAGTGACCGCTCTGGAGAGCTCGGCAGCAGCGTGCGGATGCACGATGACCCACGAATGGGACCCGAACCCCTGTGCCGACATGATCGACAACGGCCCGATGGTGGCCGCCTATGTCGCCAATGCGCAACGTGTCGGGCGCACCGTGCTCGACCCGGTGACCAGCGGACAGCGAGTGATGGGCAGCACCGATATGGGCAATGTCAGCTACCTGGTGCCGTCGATTCACCCAATGATCAAGGTTGCACCCGACGGTGTGCCGATCCACAGCATCGACTTCGCCACCTGGGCAGCCAGCCCTGCCGGCGACCAGGCCGTGCTCGATGGTGCGAAGTCGATGGCGATGACCGTCGTCGATCTGTGGTTGCAAGCCGACCTTCGCGAGCGCATGAACACTGCGTTCGCCGGCCGCCCAGCCGGCGTGCAGGTGCTCTGAACTGGTCACCTTCGCCGCCACAGGATTGCCTCGGCTGCATCCCAGCCGTGCGCCATGCGCCAACCTAGGATGACTCCTCGTGACGGTCTACGTCCCCGAAGAATTCACCCCCCAAGAAGAAGACGTACTCCGTCGCTACTTCACCAACCTCGATGGGCCAGTGTTCGCGCTCGTGAACCTGCCAGAGGTGGTGAAGGGGGCGCTCTTCGCGCGCTACAGCCGTAGCCCGAAGAGTTTGCGGCGGCTGTTCCTCGACGAGTTCGTCGGCGATCTCGACATTGCCGGCGACATGTCGGTCGATGCCACGATTGGGCTGGAACGCGCCGAGGAACTGTACGAGAAGGTCTTCTTCGAGTACGGCGACGACTCCGTGGCACAGCTCGGCGGGGTGCATCTCGCCTGCGAGCAGGCCTCCAACATTCTCACCAAGGTCCTCGAGTGGGGCCGCATGATGAGCTACTTGGAGCAGAGCACGCGCTATATCAGCTACGACGCTCGCCTCGGTGGTCGCTACCGGTTCTTCCGCGACCCGGCATTGCTCTCCAGCCGCTTCGGCACGCGCTACGTGGGCGACATGGACCGCATGTTCGACAGCTACAGCCTGCTGCTCACACGCGTGACCGACCACGTGCGCGCCACAGTTCCTCGCGATCCGAGCGACAGCGACTTCGTGTACCGCATGGCCACCAAGGCGAAGGCGCTCGATGCGGTTCGTGGCGTGCTGCCGGCAGCGTCGCTCAGCAACGTCGGCATCTACGGCAGCGGCCAGGCCTTCGAAGCGCTGCTGATCCGCATGCGTGCGCACCCGCTGCCCGAGGCACGTCACTACGCCGACCTGATGTTGCACGAACTGCGCAAGGTGATTCCCAGCTTCCTCAAGCGTGTCGACCTTGCCGACCGTGGCGGTCGCTGGAGCCAATACCTCTCAGGTACCCGCGAGCACACGTCCGCACTGGTGGACTCGCTGTTCGGCGACACTCCCGTCCAGCAGGTGCCTGGCGTGCAACTGGTCGACTTCGACCCCGACGCAGAGAACAAGCTGCTCGCGGCCATCTGCTATCCGCTGTCGCATCTTCCCGAAAGTCAACTGGCCGACCGCGTGAAGACGCTGGGGCCCACCGAACGGCTGGCACTGCTGCAGGCGTACATCGGCGACCGCGAGAACCGGCGGCACAAGCCAGGCCGTGCCTTTGAGCGCGTCGACTATCGCTTCGACGTGCTCAGCGACTATGGGGCCTTCCGCGACCTCCAGCGCCATCGCATGCTGACCATCGAGTGGCAGTCCCTCACGCCGAACCACGGGTACGTACGCCCGGAACTGGTGGAGGAGGCGGGCATGACCGACGTCTTCGACGACGCAATGGCCCGCTCGGCCTCGCTGTACGACGCACTCAAGGAAGAGTTCCCGCAGCAGGCGCAGTACGCAGTCAGCATGGCCTACAGGATGCGCTACACGATGCAGTTCAATGCTCGCGAGGCCATCCACATGCTGGAATTGCGTTCGTCACCACAGGGTCACCCGTCGTATCGGCGGATTGCGCTGGAGATGCACCGCCTGATCGACGAGCAAGCGGGCCACCGTTCCATTGCGGCGGCGATGACGCACATGACCACCGAAGCACCCGAGCTCGAGCGTTTGGCGGCAGAACGACGTGCGGAAGCACGTCGCAGTCAGACGTGAACAGCGGGCAAATTTTGTGCCCGATCGAGGAAAGTGACTGCTGTCACAGTGCGCGCGGGTAGCCTCCGCTGGCGCTCGCCGTAGTATCCCCGGCCTCGCACGGGATGACGCACTGAGTACGCGCTGGTAACGACAAGGAACCGATCATGGCAGACGACGAAGAAATCCCAACCGAACCAGCGGAAGAGTTCGAGGAAGTCGAAGAAGAGGCCGACATCGACCCGGCCGAGCTGGACGAAGA
>JBBQMG010000015.1:0-41853 GCA_038328705.1 Acidimicrobiales bacterium
ATTCGCGCCCGTGGGGGGTGTGGCGGACACGTGTGTCTGTGTTTCGCGCCCAACCGACTTGGCGATACCTGCTGAGAACGGTGGAAGGCCCGTCGAGGTCATGGCGACCGCTCGCCGGGTGAGGGCGGCGCTGGCGAATCGCAGCGGCGCTACTGGGCGCCGCTGAGCCGTTGCCGGCGGCGGACCAGCCACAGGGTTGCGGCGGCGCCAGAACCGAGCACCAATGCGGGGCCTGTACCGACCAGCATCGGCACCGAGTGCTGTTCGACATTGCCGCCCAGCACGCTTGCGGTGTCGCTGTGGCGTCGATCAGCGGAATCCCCGGCGGCGAACAGCTGCTTGTAGTTGCCCTCGGTGAGGGCTTGACCGGAGACGATCGCGCAGTTGCATCCTGTGTGGGCTCGGCCGGAGTCGGCCGCCTCCTTGGTGCTGAAGAGCTTGTTCGCAGCATGCACGACACACGCCCTGCACGACACGCAGTTCGGCGAACACTTGCCGCCACCCTCGGCGGGGTCGAGGGCGAAGGTGTCGACCGTAGGTTCGTCGGCGTTCACCGGTGTCGAGCTGATCGCCAGCGAGGCCATGCCGATCGCGCCAGCGGCGACCAAGCCTCGGCGAGTCATTCCTTCGATCGTCATCCGGTCTGCCTTTCGCTGTCGGTCGCCTCGTTCAAGAGCTTCGGCACCGATCGCCTCCGGGAGTCACGCCGCTTCCACCGGTCGTTGAGCGAGTTTCCTCGTTCGCGAGGGTCGCTCCTTTCGGAACGGCTCTCTACAACCGGTTTCACACGGCGTGACATCCGCAAGCGACCCGCGTCGTCTGATGATTCAGTTCTTTATCGGGGAGTGCCGAGCGTTCTTGAGCGAAAGGTTTGGCTCATTGAGGAATG
Organism: Acidimicrobiales bacterium; assembly: GCA_038328705.1. Taxonomy (GTDB): domain Bacteria; phylum Actinomycetota; class Acidimicrobiia; order Acidimicrobiales; family Ilumatobacteraceae; genus UBA668. The sequence goes on from JBBQMG010000015.1 coordinate 890, forward strand.
GTCGACGGCCGATGACCGTTCGTGCACGGTGTCGTCATGCAATCACCAGCTTCGGCGTTCGGTCGTCGGCGTCACCTCGAGGTGGTCGTGCGCGCAGTGCTCGGTGTCGCATTCGTGCTGGTTGGATGGTCCGCACTGGCGGACCGCTGGCGTTCCGGCGAAGCACTGGTCGTACAGGGCATTCTGCGCGCGCTGGGCTTCGGCAGCGTTGAACGGTATGGACATGAGCTGCTCGCCGTGTCGCGAACCGGGCACCACTTCTCGGCTGTGGTCAGCCCGTGGTGCTCGACGCTGGCGCTAGTGCTGCTGTTCTTCGCCGGTGTTCTCGTCCTGTACAACGTGCCGATGCGGCGACGCCTGGCCGGCTTGGGCTACGCGTGCGCGATTGTCATTGTCGGCAACTTCGTTCGGATCGTGACGACCCTGGCTGTCGGTGTGAACCGCGGGCCGGGCGCCATCGAGCCCTTTCATGACGGACCTGCGACGTGGTTCGCTGTGGCGTACGTGCTGGCGGCACTCTTCGTCTTCGCGACTGTCCTGATTCGCGCACATCTCCGCCCTACCCGCTGATGGGGCGCCCTGACGGGCCGGACCAGTCATTTGGTGATCTCGCGCCTGCTGGTCTTCCTCGTCGTCCCCGCCTGCCCGACTACTTGGGGAGAAACCAGCCGGAGCCCTGGGTGCCGCCCACGCGTTCCCATCCTCGTAACCGAAGTTCGTTGGTGACGGCCTCCCGCAGGCGGTCCCATCGGTTGGGGTCCTGCAGCGGGTAGAGCGAGTCGAAGAAGTGCCAGATGCCCGGCCGTCCCGCGAAGTACAGCCGGCCGTTGCGCTGGGTCAGGTGTGCTTTGGCCCACTGTTCGACGCCGTTCGCCAAGAGCTTCACGTCGCCCACCGGAATGGTCTTCGTGCGCAGACCCATGCGACCACCGACCCGCTCGACAAGCTTGCGCAGTTCGTCCTGAACCGGACGTGCGAACGTGGCAAGGTCGGCGGCGTTCGGGATGGGAGCCACCTCGTGCTCAGCCTTGCGACCGCGACCGAGCGAGCCGTCACCCTTCACCATCAGTCCCAACCCCGGTCGACCACGGCCTGGTCGAGAGCGGCTGCGGCCGACACCTTGGCACGGGGCGGCACGACGTACTTCGACTCGATCTCAGGGACAGCATTCATTTCACCCATCATGCCCTCACCCTCATGGTCGATGCCAGCCTTCGGGGCAGAGATGCAGAAAGCGCAGCAACTGCGGCTGGGTTGAGGGCTGTGTGCACTTCGGGGCGCGCTCTGCAGACTTCTGAGCGGCGATTAGCAGTGTCTACCAGGCGCAACTAAGTCCTGGTCGCTTCAGCGGGCACTGCGATATGTTGCGACTCATGCAGGAGCGCAAGGTGATCACTGCGGCCGAGATGGCCCGCATGACACCGCAGGAACGCGCCGATGCTGTTGATGCCGGCACATGCCGCTCTTGGGACGATGTCTCCGAACCGTTTCGCACCCAGGTCCTCGCGGCCGCACGGGAATTCGCGGAGCGGCTCAGGCGTGACGACTGACCGCCGCGTCCGCTTCACCGGCGATTTCTTTGCACAAGGCTGACCGGACGATGGCGGCCGTCGCGTTCCTGCGCGACGACCCCTGCGGCTTCGAGAACCTTGATGTGCCTGGACACTGCCTGCAGCGAGATCGGAAACAGCGAGGCGAGGTCGTTGACCGTCGCCTGGCCGCTCACGTTCGCACTCAGACTCTCGACGATGGCCAGCCGCACGGGATCGCCCAGCGCGCTGAACACAGAATCGAGCTGTCGTGGATCGGCCGACGTCATCGCCGAATAATACTCAATGAAATAGTTGAATGTCACCAGCTGAACCCGACGATGCCACCGCCCGGCTTGCCTCCGCGCTCGCGAAGCGCTCCCCGGATACCGCTGGCTGGAACGGCTGTAGGTGTACTTGAACGGCTGCGTTCGTTTCTGTCGCGGGCTGACCTCGGTGTGATGCGGTCAGGGCCGCGACACGAAGGAGCAGGCGGGGATGGGCTTGGAAGGGCTAGGGCAAGTCGGCGTCCGCGTCCGGAGGCTCCCTCTGAGTCGACTACCTTTTGCGGCGATGGGAAAGAGCGAACGACCGGACGGGAGTCTTCTCGCGGTGCTTTTCGCCGGCGCGGCCGCCTCCGCAATCGGGCTCGGGCTGTGGATCGGGTCACCGACTCAGAGCGAAGTGGTCGTCTGGGCATCCGGCGCCGTCGTCGCTCTCGCCGTGACCGTGCTCGTCTGGCGCGGCCGCTGCCGAGTGAGCTCGGAGGATTTGCGGGGTGTCACCACGATCGTGGTGGTGCTGACGACAGTCGTCGCACTCGGATGGAGCGTCCACCGACCCTTCGAGTCGTGGCTCTGGATGCAGATCGTCGTGTTGGGCGTCGTGGTGATCCTCTCCCTCGCCCTTGTGGCGACGGAGTGGTCGCGGGTCGGGCTGCTCGTGGTGGCAACCGTGTGCGGAGTTCTGATAGTCGCACTCGTGGTTCGAGTGGGCCACCGTGTTGAACAGACGGCAGTGGTCGCCCGGCCGTTGAGCAAGGCGACCACAGAGGTGAATGCCTTGGCAGCGAAGGCCGACGCAGCGGCGAAGGGGGCCAACGAGAGCGCTCGCGCTGCCCTGGCGACAGCCCTCGCCGAACTGAACGAGTCTGTTGTCGGCGCGCCGAAATCGTTCAGCGACTTGGGCTCGGAGGTGTGGGGATATCTGTCAGAGACGCCGCCCAACACCGTGAGTGCGCGGGCGTCAATGGTGCGCTTGCTCGCGACGGATGTCGTCGAGGAGAACACACAGCAGTCCCTTGCGGTGCGCGGTGCGGCGACCGCCGCGTACGCAGCGGTGCCGGGTGCCCCAAAGTCAGCACCATCGCGCGCTGCCGTTGACAGTGCAATCGCCGCGGCACAGTGTGCGCATGATCACTCGACCTGCGTTGAGGGTGCGAAGCCAGTACCGCTGAGTGATGCGCTCCACGATCTCGAGGTCACACTCGCGGCGTATCGATCTGCTGTGGCGCCCGACGACAAGACGCTGAAGGAGCAAGCAGTTGCGGTCGCAGCGAAGGAGGTCAAGCCGCTGGAGATCTCACTGTGGACCGCGGCTGTGGCCGGCCCACCGGCGATCATCCAGTCCGTCGGCGAGAGCGACTCACTCGCCCTGGTACCTGGCCCGGTCGGGTGGATCCTCATCGGTCTGATGGCCCTCATGGTGATGAGAAGCCTGATGCGGATCAATGCCGCTCAAATGCCGGGTCCCGTCACGATTGGCGAAGGCGGCGACGCCGAACTCAAGGGAGTTCTCCGCCTCGCCGTGCTGAAGAACCTGAAGACGCCAGCGGCGGCGCCCGGATCGGCGGTGGCCCAGTCGATCACCGATCTGGCTGGGTTAGCGGGGCCCGAGGCAACGGTACTGAGCAAGATGTTCGCGGCCCTCAGCAATGCCATTTCGCCCACGCAGGGCTATGTCGTCGACGTCGACGTGGTGGCCGGCGAGAGGACGTCCACCGACAAGTCCACCGACAAGTCCACCGTTCCCACGAAGGTGCTCGTGAGGCTATCGGCGGCCTCGAGCAAGGCGTCGGTCGGCTCCCGGATCTTCGAACGTGAGTCGGCGCCACAGGCAATGCAGTCGGCAGGCTTGTGGGCGGCCGGTTTCCTCCTTCGTCGCAGCACGCGTGTTCCGAGCTGGGCGTCGTGGACCGAAGGGACGGCCGAGGCGCTCGATACGGCGAATGCCGAGGCGCCCGACTTGGCGGAGTTGGAGAACGCCGCCCGGACAGCGCCATCGAGCGGATGGGTCTTGGTGCTCTACGGCAACGAACTCGAGCTGGCCGGCAGGACGCTCGATGCCGTGGGCGTCTACGCCCGCGCGGTCGCAGCCCACCCGCGCTACCTCATCGCCCGCTACCGACTCGCAGTCGCCCTCGGCATGTCGGCTCATGAGAGCGCCAAGGCGTGGACGGCTGCCCCATTGGCGAGTCGAGCTGCGCTGGTGAGGTCGCTCCGGCAGGTCGCCAAGCGCCTGGACGTCGCGGACGATCTCGTGTCGCCGCTGCAGACCGAAACAGACCCGGCGAAGATCAAAGACCTCGCGAGACAACTGCTCGCAACCATCGGCGAGGACATGTCGTGGTGGCGTTCCTGGGCCGGCTCGCTGCGACGCTCAGAACGGTCGATGGACTGGCTGGGTTGGTGGAGCGGCGGCCGACGGTCGAACCGATCGACCAAATGGCTCGCGAAGTCGGCCCAGCTCGTCTACGGCGGCACCGAAGTCGACGGAGTGGACGATGTCGTCGCCGAGGCCCAACGACCGGACTCGTCGTGGCAGGTTTCCTACAACCTTGCCTGCCACTACGCGGCAGACTCGCCCACGGCTGCGCTCGATGCGCTAGAGCTGTGCCTGGGACGGCCAGGCATCGAGGACCTCAAGGCCGACTGGGTCGAGCAGGATCCCGACCTGCACGGCATTGCGACCACGCCGCGATTCGCTGCGTTCTGTGCGCAACTCGAACAAGGAGGCAAGCCGTGAACCCGAGAGACCAAACGCTCGTAGAGAACGCGTGGCCGAAGATCGATGCGGCGGTGAAGGCAGGCCTGACGAAGCGCAAGAAGGACCAGCTGTCCGAAATCGTCGCGGTTCCCAGCCGCCCAGCCGACCTGAACAGCCACGTGCAGTTCGCGTGGGGGACCGAGTCGGGCACGGCGCTGAAGGAACGAAAGCTCGCAGTGTCCGTGAGCAGGATCCACGAGATTCGCACGACCGAAACGCTGCCGATCGGCTCGCTGGAACCCCAGTTCTCGGCACCCGAGGTCCTTGTCAAGTGGGCGGACGAGACGCGGTTGCGAGAGGTCCGTTGGGCCATCGAGCAGATCGCTGGCCAAGCGATGGACCACCCGGATCCACTTGGCCTGCCCGCTCTCGACGCGGCGAAGGGGGCGAAGGACGCAAACCAGGAGTTCATGACCTTTTGGCGACTTGTCGCCCTCAAACCGATCGATCACATCGCTGAGCTCTGCGCGGCGCGTAGTATCGAGTACGTCGATGCCTCCAACCACAGCTGGCCGACCGCGGCCGGAGTGGCGTTGTTGTTCCGCTCCGACACGTTCGCAATGAGTCGTCTCGAGCCGTTCTCGCTGACGTGGCAACTGTCCGGCACAACCGGCGTCACGCTCACGCTCGCGGAACGACTCGAACTGATCGGCTTCACCGATGACCCACAGGACGGCGTGCTGCGCTTCATGACCGCAACCACCCTGCCCAAGCACTAGCCCTCGAACCAAGAGCCGCGACGCGGGTCAGGTTGCTGCCACCGGGCCATCGGTGCCAATGCTCGTCTTTGGTCCTGATGCCGGTGCCCGGCCCGCCGATGCTGGAGGAGAACAGCAGCCGTGCCCTCGCCGGCCTTGTGGCGCAGGGAACGGGGCGGCACGCTCTCGCGGCTCGCTGCGTAGTCTCCAATGGTCCGCCGACACCCCAGGCGTATGGCATCGACACCTCGTTCCGAGACCCGTCCAGCAACAACGTCCGGACGCAGAGAGTTCCCCACCGGAAGGCGCTGACAAGGGGCTGGCCTGAGCCCAGGAGACCATTGACGAACTGTGTGTATGGTGCTAGTATCAATGGTACCATGCGTTGGACGATCGATCTCACCTCCCGAGAGCGGCTTCAGGACCAGATCGTCGCGTGCGTTCGACGCGGCGTGGCCTCGGGGGAGCTTCCAGTTGGCGAGCAGCTGCCGCCCGCCGCCGAGCTGGGGACGGCGCTGTCCGTCGACCGGAACACGGTGCTCGCTGCCTACCGACAGTTGCGCGACGACGGGGTACTCGAGTTCCGACGCGGACGCGGGGCACGCGTCGTGTCGGAAGCTCCAGCGTTGTCGTCAGTGACGGAGGCAGCCCAGAAGTTGATCGCCACCGCCCGCGAACATGGCCTCGGAACCAACGATCTCATCCGCATCATCAAGGAGCTGACATGACGTCACTACCAATCACCGATCCCAGCCGGCACGCCGTCTACACCGGCCGCACCACCAGCTGGCCGATGGTCGCCACGACCTGCGTCGCCGCACTGTTCGTCGTGCTCATGGGCAAAGAATCCAACGGCGCATGGGGCGACCTCGTGTTCGTCGTGCCGTTGATCCTCGTTGCGATCGGCATACTCGCCAACATCCTGACGGCTTCCAGCGTCCGCGCCACCGCCGGGCCCAACGGCTTCACCATCCGTTGGGGGCTGTTCGGATGGCCCCGATGCAGCTACCGCCTCGACGAGATCGAGCACGCCGAAGTGATCGACCTGCCGTTGTGGCGAGTCTCCTATTCGTTGTGGTGGACGCCGAGGCGGACCAACTGCACAGTCCGCAGCGGCCCAACTGTGCGGCTCTCGATGCGCAACGGCCGCATCGTCACGGTCACCGTGCCTGAACCCGCAGCCGCGGTCGCGGCACTTCGTGAAGCATCGGCCGCCGCACCGGATGCCGACACCGTCTGAGGTCAGCCGCGTTACAGCGTTACTTGGCCGGCGTGCACGGATGCGACCAACCGGGAAATCCTGGCCCGATCGTGCGCGTAGATCGACGGCCACTGAGCTTTGAGTGGCCACCACCGGATGCCGTTCATCATCGGTTCGGGAGTCAGCGTGACATCCATCGGCATCGTTGTCGCGTACGACACGCTGTATCCGCCGGTCGATTCGTTCACGTGGGCGGCGGCAGGATGAAGTCGGGCGAGATCGACGGCAACGCCGGCTTCCTCGTGGAGTTCGCGTGCCGCAGCAGTGCGAGGGTGCTCCTTGATCTCGACCCTCCCTCCCGGGGCAACCCAACCGCGACGCGGGTGGTCGACAAGAACGACGTGTGTGCCGGCGGGGTTGATCACCCACACATCGACACCGAGCCGGCCAAGGCGGGCAGTGAGGTCAGCGGTGCATGCGCGCTCGAAGGCAGACAGCGTCTCCTCACTGACATGAACGGCACGACGAACTTCGTTCCAGACGTCGGGGGCGTCGTCGGGCAGTTCGCGTGAAAGGTCGTTCGACGTCATACGACTCATTGTGACCGTTGAGGCGCCCACTCCAGTAGCAAGACGTTCGTACCTGTCGCGGGTGTAGCTCCGCGTCGTGCGGTCAGGACCGCGACAGGAATGCGCAGATCGACGAGGGCGCAGTCCGCTCGCCCCGGGTTCGCGTTGCAGTAGGTAGAACGACGAAAGTGGCGCCGTCGCACTCGTTGCCGCCGAAATCGATCCACCACCGACGAGTACGCCCAGCGCCTCCTCGACGGCAACGCCTGAGCCGGCCGGCGTACTTGATCTCGGCGGTTAAAGACTGCTAAAGACCGCTAAGATCAGGTGACTCCGGCAAGCGCCGGCGAAGTGAGGAGGAGACGTGAGTTCGAATCGGTCGTGGGCCATTCGTGATGCACATCCGGGTGATCTCGACGGCGTCCTGCGTCTCGTCGAGCTGGCCAAGGGGCAGGTGGACACTCGCCCCATCGATCTCGTGGAAACCCTCGTTCACCTTCGTTCAGGCGGGCCGGCGATGGTTGCATCCATCGGTGCCGACATCGTCGGGGTGGTGGTCGCGTCGGTGAGTGGTGATGTCGCTTGGATCGGAGCGCTGGCGATCGCACCCGCGTGGCGGAATCAAGGAATGGGCTCAGCGTTGGTGCGTGCGATCGAAGAGAAGGTGCTGCACTTGGGTGCCCGCAAGATCTCGACGATCCTCGGAGTGGGCCAGGTCGGCGAGGAGGCGCTGGGGAACCGTGGGTTCGTGGCAACGCACGGGCTGGTCCTGTACGAAAAGCTCGAGCCGCTGATGCCGTCGGAGGTCGGGGTGCTCGATGAATGGGGTGGCGACTTGCTCAGTTCGGACAACTGGCATCTCGTCGCCGGAATGTCGACCGAGAAGTCGTTGATCGAGACGCGCATCGTCGCTCCACTCGCGGATCCGGTCACCGCCCGCAACATCGGCCTGTTGGCGCCGGCGACCGTCATGCTCTTCGGGCCGCCTGGCACCGGCAAGACGACGTTTGCTCGTGGTATCGCCGGTCTCCTCGGGTGGCCGTTCGTCGAGCTGCTGCCGTCGAAGCTGGCGTCGGCGCCCGCCGGGCTGGCGTCGGAGCTACGCCGAGCGTTCACCGAGCTGGCCGGGCTGGAGCACGTGGTCGTGTTCATCGACGAGTTCGATGAGATCGCGTCGCGCCGTCAAAGCCGTCCGGAGATGCAGTCAGTGGTGAACGAGCTGTTGAAGGCGATTCCGCCATTTCGTGCCCAGCCTGGGAGGCTGCTCGTGTGCGCGACGAACTTCATCGACAACATCGACCCAGCGGTGATCCGGCCTGGGCGATTCGATCTGATCGTTCCGATCGGCCCTCCTGACGGCCATGCCCGCGAGGCCTTGTGGTACGCCGCAGTGGACCGGCTCGATCATCGCCATGTCGAGGTTGGTCAGCTTGCGGCCGAGTCGGTCGGCTTCACGCCCGGCGACGTCGCCCTCGCTGCTCAGCGCGCGGCAGCCGCTGCGTTCAATCGGGTGCGGGCGAGTGAGGGCCCGCAATGGGTCACCAACGACGACCTCTTCAGTGCACTGCAGCGAACGGCGGCCTCGGTGAGCAGCGCTGATCACGAGCACTTCGCCGAGCAGAGCCTGCGTCACTCACGCGTCTGACGTCACTCCTTGGCCAGCGCGGCGCAGCCGTCAGCCCTTCTCGAGCGCTGCGTCACGGACCATCTGGACGAGTTCGTGAAGGGTGCGTCCGGGCCCGCCAACCAGGGCCCGAGTGCCCGACTCCCTGATCCGGGCGGCGGTGACGTGAGCAAGATCGATGCAGTCGGAGTTGACGACGGTCAAGACGGCGACGTCGAGCTCGTGCTCGACGCAGAACCGGATGAGTTCATCGGAAGGCATGTCGGCACCGAGGTGATGAACATGCCAGTTGTTGTCGCGGAGTGTCACGGCAGCCATGGTGGTTGCCAAGGAATGTCGATCGCCTGCGACGGCGGCGACCATGATGCTGCCGCGTCGCCGACCTCGCGGTCGAGGGGCGAGCTCGCCGAGGATTCGTTCGGTGATCGCCGATGCCCGGCGCTCGACCCAGATCGAGGTCTTGCCGTCGTGCCAGTCCTGGCCGATCCGCCGCAGTGGTGGCGCCAGCACCTCTTCGACGAGTTCGGCGATGGATGTGTGTTCGGCGATGGATGTGTGTTCGGCGACGAGCGCGCAGGCGAGGTCTCGCGCACTGGTCTCGTCGCCGGTCGACAGTGCATTGTGCATCGTCTCCGCGGCTCGCTTCAGCCTGGGCGCTCCGGGTGGTGGGGGACGCTTCGGTGTCCGTCTGGCACTGATGAACGCATCGAAGTCGTGGCGCATGACGCGGTAGCGGCCGTCGACCACATCGGCCGGCAGCTTGCCGGAACGCACCCACCGGTAGACGGTCTGGTAGTGCACGCCGGCTTCCTCGGCAACGTCGTCGAGGCCAAGTGCGTCGGCGGGCAGGTCCATACGGGAACCTCAGATGGTTTCCGAAAAGAAATCTTGCTTAACAGTGATAAAGCATGCTGAAGAAGGCTAAAGTTCTCTGGCCGCCCCTTCGGCGGCTTCCTGCCTTCAAAGGAGCGTTCACATGGAAGTCACCCTGAGCGAGACCCAGTTCAACCTGGTGTACAACTCGTTCTCATTCGTCATTGCGAGCATGGGAGCGGCATTGCTGTTCTTCCTGCTCGTGCGGAGCCGAGTAGCGCCTCAACACCGCATGGCCATCACCCTGTCGACCTTGGTGGTCGGCATTGCTCTCTACCACTACGTCCGCATCTTCGGATCCTGGAACGATGCGTTCAGCTTCACCGACGGAAAGTTCGTTCAGGACGGCAAGCCGTTCAACGAGGGCTACCGGTACGTGGACTGGTTGCTCACCGTTCCGCTGCTGCTCGCTGAGCTCGTCGTCGTGCTCAAGCTGTCCAGTGCCAAGACCCGCAGCCTGCTGGTCCGCCTCTCGGTCGCTGCCGTGGCGATGATCGCGCTGGGCTACCCGGGCGAGATCTCGGCCGCCGACAGCACCGCTCGCACGGTATGGGCCGTCGCCTCGACGATTCCGTTCCTCTACATCCTGTTCGTGCTCTTCGTCGAGCTCGGAAAGTCCCTCGAGCGCCAGAGCGCCGGCGTCAAGAAGCTGCTCAGCGCCCTGCGGTACATCATCGTCATCACATGGGGCGTCTACCCAATTGCGTACATGCTTCCTTCGCTGATCGACGACCAGGCCAAGGCCGAGGTCGCCCGGCAAGTGATGTACTCGCTCGGCGACGTGCTCGCCAAGCCGTTGTTCGGTCTACTCGTGCTTGCCATTGCGCTGGCCAAGTCCCGAGAAGATGGTTATGTCGAAGCCGGTACCGGTGGCAGCGAGCACCCCGTGGCTCGCATCCCCGACGATGCCAGCGAGATCCTCGGCTCCTGACGTTCATCTCCAGGTTTCGTCTGAACGTCAGGTTTCGTCTGAACGGCCCGGCACCCGCCACGGGTGCCGGGACGTCCACTTACACAGAGAGGCGCGCGTGATGAACCTGACGCCCGGGATGAGCCGTCGCCATCGGCTCGAGCAGCAACGTCACCGCGTTGCAGTGTGTGTTGCCGTGGCGACGTTGATCGCGACGCTCGGCGGATGGACACCGAGCCCGGCTGCTGCCTGGACGATCGTGATCGTCGCCATCGCCGTCGGCCTACCCCACGGTGCACTCGACATCGTGATCGGGCCACGGCTCACGAAACCAACGCTGTTCTTCGGGCTGTACCTCGCCGCTTCACTTGGCATCGTGGTGGTGTGGCTCGCGGTGCCGTTTCTCGGCGTCGTCGCCTTCTTCGCAGCATCGTGGTACCACTTTGCTCGCGGGGACGGCGTTCATCATCGTGATCTCGCCGGCGCCGGCGACCTGTTGGGAGCGGCGACAGCCGGCTTCGCCATCGGCCTGCCGCTGATGCTGCATGCAGGGATCGTGACGCCGGTGCTGTCGGATCTCATGCTCGGGACCGCCGCTCTCAACAGCGCCCAGGTCGCGCTCTTCGGTTCGATCATCGCCGCTCCAGCGTTCGTCGCCGGCCTCGTGGCCGGCGTGGCGGCGCTGCGGATCCGTCGATATTCCGCCGTCGTCGAGATGGTGACCATCGCTCTCCTGGCCGCCACTGTTCATCCTCTGGTCTCGTTCGCGATCTACTTCGCGTTGTGGCACGCTCCCCGCCATCTGATCACCCTCGACATCGATCGCCAGTCGTGGACCCGTGCGGTGGGGGCGACGGTGGGGACGCTGGTTGCCGGCATGCTGGTCTGGCAATTGGCCGAGCCGGCGGCCCCAGCGGCACGACTGGTCTTCATCGGTCTTGCCGCGCTCACCGGACCGCACCTGGTGCTCACCGAGTTGTGGCGGTCTCGCCCGACCCCTGCCAGCGGGCGAGTGAATGCTCCAACCCGCCGGCAGCGGTGTCACACTGCTGCATGACAGAACCTGCATTCGCCTCATCCGGCAGGTCGTCGCGCCGATTGTTGGCGCTCGGCGGAGTTGTCGGCCCGGTCGGGTTCGTCGCCGCCTGGGCCGCAGGTGCCGTGTTGGCCGACAACCTCTCACCGGTCCACGATGCCATCAGCCGGCTCGCCGCCATCGGCGCCCACACCCGGCCGTTGATGACGGCCGGCTTCGTTGCGTTCGGGCTCGGGGTGCCGGTCTACGCCGCTGCGTTGCGCCAGGTCGTGCCCGGCCCGGCATGGATGACCGCGACGGTCACGGGCCTGGCAACCATCGGGGTGGCGCTGGCCCCGTTGGACCACTCGTCCGCCGTCGATTCGCTGCATGCTGCATTCGCCGTGCTGGGCTACGTCACTCTTGCTGCAACACCGTTGCTCGCGTACCGGCCGCTCATGCGCAATGGTCACCGACGCCTGGCCAGCGCCGGGGTCATCGCCGGCGCCGTCTCGGGAACCTCACTGTTGCTCAGCTCGGTCGGCGACTTGAGCGGGCTGTTCCAGCGCATCGGCCTGACCGCAGGCGATGTGTGGATCGTCGCCTCGGCCGTGGCGATCCTGAGCGGGCGAGTGAGCGGGCGTCGTGCTGACGGCTGATGCGCGGGAATAACCGCTGCTGAGAACATGGCATTTGTTGCATGTGATGTGCGGCGGGGTTAGAGTCGCGGCCCTGAAGGGGAGTATCCCAACACGGAACTGTCGCCATCACGGACCGCCCATCGGTCTCGGCAGTCCGGCTCCATCGAGTGGGAGAGACCTTCAATCGAACACTTTGCGTTCATCGAAAGGTCCGTGATGAGAGTCGCCCCCGACACAGCGTCCACCCTTGGGAGCCGAACATGACCACCGAATCAGTTGTGACCGACGCCGACGGTGTGAGCCAGGGTCGCCCGCGCGACGCGAGCTCGAGCGAGAGCAGCCTTGTCGATGGTGTGGGCAATGACCCGTTTCTCGTCAGGGCATTCCTCGCCCACACCGCCCAGTACGTCGGCATCGCGATGGTGTCGGGCAGCGTCGTACACGCCAGCACGCTCGGTGGGAGCCCGATCAAGTACGGCGCTCTGATCTTCGCTGGGACCCTGGTCTACTGCATGAAGTTCCTGATCGAGGCTGGCTTTCGCGTCGACCGTCGGCTCGCAAGGTTTCTCGCCATCTCCACCGTGGTTTCCCTCGGGACCGGGATGATGTCGGGCTCCACGCAACACTTCCTCGACGGTCCACGAGCGGGAGCTGTACTCGCCAGCGTTGGTTTCGTCGTCGCCTATGTCAGCTTCTGTTTGCGAGAAGACCGTCGGGTACTGAACCGGCGAAGCCTGACCGGGGCGCTCATAGTTGGCGCCGTGCTCTTTGGCGCACTGTGGTCGCTCGCCGGCGTGCTGCCCGGCTCCGGAGACCACCACTGACCACACGTGACTAGAAAGATGGTCGGCACAGTACTTCATGACCATTGAACTAGTCAGCGATGGCTGTCATCGCTCGTTCCTTTGCCACGACGGAAGCCCTGCAGCTGTTGGGCGCCCGCGTGCGGCTGGCACGCCAGCGTCGGCGCCTCACCGTCGCCCAACTGGCGCAGCGGGTGGGCGCGAGCCGAACGACCATCCAAAAGATCGAGGCCGGCGATCCAGGCGTAGCGCTGGGTTCCGCGTTGGAAGCAGCGACTCTTCTCGGTGTCGCCCTCTTCCACCCCGACCCTGACCGCCGCCGCCTCGAGGCAGCCCGTGTCGACGACATGCTGGCGCAGCTGCCCGAGCCGGTACGCCTCACTGGGCGCGACGATGACTTCTGACAACCGCACGGCCCCGCCCGAGACGGCGTTCGTCTGGTGGTGGCTGCCAGGCGCCCACCAGCCGGTGGTGGTCGGTCGGCTCGGCCAAGAGGGCGGCAGCGTGGTGTTCACCTACGGTCGTCGCTACCTCGCAGCAGATACCGCTCTGCCGCTGCACCTGCCCGAGCTTCCTCTGGTCGGTGACCCGCAGTTTCCGCTCATCGGCACGGTCGCCGGGTGCGTCCGCGACGCGGCTCCCGACGGTTGGGGCCAGCGCGTCATCGAGAACCGGCTGCTCGCCGGCCCGGCCGGCGAAGGTGAGCTCGGGTTGCTCACCTTCCTGCTGCAATCGGGCTCGAATCGCATCGGAGCGCTCGACTTCCAGCTAGAAGCCACCGACTACATCGCACGCGACCACGAAACGGGCACTGTCGACGAGCTGATGGCGTCAGCCGACAAGGTGCTGGCCGGCATCCCACTGTCCCCGAACTCGACCGGGCGTTGCTGCACGGCACCTCCATTGGTGGCGCGCGACCCAAGGCAGTTCTTCGTGACGGGAACCGGCACGTGATCGCAAAGTTCTCCCGCGTACGACGTGTGCCCATGGTTGCGTTCGGGCGGGGAGACCACGCAGGCGATGGCCATCGATCGAGCAGGTATGCGCAACAGCTAGCTCGCGGTGTGCGTCGATGTGGCCTACGTATTCCACCTCGACACCAGCGATGCGCGGACCGTCATCGACGAGCAGATCGACACCATCGAGAACTCCTGGAACGACGTCTGCGACTCGGCCGGGCTCACCATCGTGGATCGTGAACGCCTCCGCGTCGGCGCCGTGCTGCACCCGTCGACGATATACGGGTACTGAGCTGATACCCGCCCTGTCTCGTCAGTTGCGGCGCAGTTCGCGAAGGTTGGCCACGAAGAACACGCCGACGATTGTCAGCAGGATTCCGACCACCACCAGCGCGCGCCAGTTCGCCAGAAAGCCCAACACGAGCAACCGACCACCGGCGACGATCACGTCAGCGCCGAGCTCACATGCGCCGGCGAACGCTTCGACCGACGCCGGTAGGAAGTATTCGCCCTGGTTGAAGCGGATGACCGGCTCGAACCGTGCGAGCAAACGAGCGGCCGACCGTGGACTAGCGCCCGTTGATGCAGATTCGTAGCTGGCTACCGACTGAACCCAACAACCTCAGTGAGTGCCGGTCGCCGTCAAGGATGGGTCCGTTTCGCTGTTAACAATCGCACGTGTCGCGGCCTGACATCTGTGTGACTCGGCCAGGGCCGCGACACGAGGCCCGAAGCCGGCCCAGGAAGCCGGCTCGCAGGTTCACTGGCCGGCGTTCAGGAGCCGGTCAGTGCAGCCAAGCGGCGAACGTACGTGTCCATGTCGAAGTAGTCGCGCCACATCACGATCTGGTCGTTGTCGTCGATCTCGAAGATGCCGGCGACCGGCAGCTCCAGCCAGCCGTCTCCGATCTGGAAGCGGTCGACTCGCTCGTTGATGACCGTGCGACCGACGGCCCACTGGCTCACGATCTGCCAGTCGACATTCGATGCCGGATTGAGGAACATCCTGAGTGTGGCAGCCACGTTCTCGCGGCCGCTGATCGGCGCAATCGGCACGTTCTCGTACGAGATCGTCTCCGACATCATGGACACTGCGTTGTCGATGTCCTTCGCTTCGATGGCAGCTATGAACGCGTTGACAATCTGGACCGGCGACATACGGCCAAAGTACTTCGTCCACAAGAGCCGAGGAACTTGTCGGGTCGTGAACTGTGCTTCAATTTCGCCATGACTCACCGGTTGGCATTCGCGGCTGTGTTCGTTTTCGGTCTTGCGGCCTGTTCTAGCTCGGACTCGTCGAGTCCGGCCACCGACTCCGTGGTGACGACCGAAGCGGTCGTCGAGTCGACCCCACCGGAGACCGCGGCGCCAACGACGACTTCACCTCCGCCCACCACTGTTCGGGCGTCGACGACGACCGCCTCTGCTGCGCCGACGACAGCAGCGACGTGCGTCGTCGACGGTGACACCGAACCAAAGCTCTCGGCTGCGACGCTGACGATTTCGCCACTCTTCGGATCCGACATCGTGGCCGCCGCAGCCTCGTGCTCCGAATCGATCACCATTCGTTTCGGCGGCAAACTCGAGGATCCGACCGGGTTCCCTGGGTGGGACGTCCAATACGTCGATGACCCCGCTCCGACCGTGGGTGCAGCGGTTCTCCTCGTCAAAGTCGGAGCGATGATGCCGAGCGACGCTGGCGAGGGTTACACCGGCCCGACCGAAATTATCCCGACCGGCGCCAGCCACATCTTGAAGATGACCAGAACTGCAAACGCCGATGGGTCCTCGACCTGGGTTGTCGAGCTCGATGCGATGTATCCCTTCAACGTGGTTGTCCCCGATGGTCCGCCGAGGATCGTGATCGACCTCCAGTCGGGTCCGTGACAACTCGGCTCCACGCTCGATCAGGACCGGTTCGTTCCCAGAGTTCACAGGGCGCTGGCAACGCTTCGACCGACGCCGGCAGGAAGTGTTCGCCCTGCCGGAAGCGGATGATCGGCTCGAATCGTGCGAGCAAAACCAGCCGCCGACAGCGGGCCCGCCCCCGTTGATGCAGATTCGTCACTTGCCGCCAACCGTACCCAACAACCCGGCGAGCAGGTCTCACAACACCACCAAGACAGGGAGTTGTGTCACCTCATTCTCCAGCGACGTTCATACTTGTCGCGGGCCTGACCTCGGTGTGAGGCGTCAGGGCCGCGACACGAAGGCCCAGTTTGGTTGGACCCGGCCGAATGTCTCGGGTACCTGAGTGGTCCGAACCGGTGACGGAGCTGTCTGTGCTGCGGCCGATCTGCCATGACTGGATCGGGTCGGAGAACCAGCCGTCGGGGGCAAGGACGTTGCCCATGCGGGGCACGTACTGATCGAAGAACACGGTGGCCATCAGCTCACGACGGCTGCGCACGCCGGCCTTCTCGAAGATCGCCTTCACCTGATCCTGCAGCGTGTACGCCGACATGTGCAGCAGCGCTGCGATCTCCTTGGTGTCGACACCTTGCAGCACCAACCGTGCCACGTCGCGTTCACGTGGCGTCAGTTCGTAGGCGGCCACGACCACCGGAACGATCTCGGGCGGGCGTGCCTTCCCACCGGCGTCGACGCGCAGGTGTACCTCGATGCGGCGGCCGTATCCAACGGCGCGCCGCCCGTCGTGGCCGGCGGTCCGCTGCACGCCACGAGCATCGGTGACCCTGGCCTTTTGATGACGGGTGCGCTAATCTCCTCGAGTCACGTGGGTTCTCGGACCCGGCAAGGTGGACTCTCGTGGCGCTCAAGGAATCGGGTGAGCCATGCGTGATGGGCGAGGGCGAGCGGGGACCCGTCAGTCGACCCGCTCACGCGAGTCAGTTGCCGACCGGGACGGCATTGCGGGCATCGATCCGGCGCTCATCATCGACGCCGCGTTCCGGCGAGCGAACGTCGGCATGGCCATCACCGACGAAGCCGGTCACTTCCTCGAGGTCAACGACGCCTTCTGCGCCTTTCTCGATCGCTCGCCGGAGGAATTGTCCACGCTGTCGTTCCAGGACGTCACCGCGCCTGAGGACCTCGTCAACAGCGCCACTCGGATGCGCAGCGTGGCGGAGGGCACGACCTCCGGCTTCAGTATCGACAAGCGCTACGTAACAGCGACCGGCGAGCACGTGTGGGCCCGGACCACGGTGGTCGCCGTGCGCGACAACGACGGCGAACTGCTGCGGGTGATCGCACAGATCGAAGACCTCACGACGCGCCACGCCATCGAGGCTGCGCTCGCCCGACGTGGCTCGTACGACGACCTCACCGGCCTCGCCAACCGACAGCTGTTCCATCAACGACTCGACGACGCACTCCGCTTGCCGCAACGCCACGTGCAGAACATGGCGCTGCTCGTCGTCAACCTCGACCGTTTCCACCAGGTGAACGCCGGCCTCGGCCACCTCGCCGGTGATCTCGTCCTTCGCGAGGCCAGCGCGCGACTGACCGCGCTCGTCCGTGGCGGCGACCTGGTCGCTCGGCTCGGCGGCGACGAGTTCGCACTGCTCACGTACGCGATGCGCACACCGATGGATGCAGTCGCGCTTGCGGTCGAGCTCCGCCGGGGACTTGCTCGGCCGTACTGGATCGACGGCAACGCCGTGTACGTGTCCGCACGCCTCGGAGTCGTCGCCAGCTTCGAGGACGCCGATGGTGAGACGCTCGTGCAACAGGCCGCAGCAGCCGCGGAGCAGGCGAAGACGCTCGCCGGCGGTTGGGCCCTGCACATTCCGGGCGCCGACGCTCCGATGCGTGACGAGCTCGGCCTGGTGAGTGACCTGCGCCGAGCCATCGCCGACGGCACCGTCACGGTCGCGTATCAGCCCGTCGTCGATCGCGACGGGCACCTTCGGCACTGCGAGGCGCTCGCCCGCTGGACGCATCCCGAGCGCGGCGCGGTGCCGCCCGAGCAGTTCGTCGTGCTCGCCGAGCAGAACGGGCTGATCGGCGCGCTCACCACGCACGTGATGACGCTGGCCGCGCAACAGACGGCTCAGTGGCGGGCCGACGGCATTCCGGTCTCTGTGGCAGTCAACCTCTCCGGCACCCTGCTCGCCACCCCGGGCCTCGCGGATCGGATCGAGCTCATCCTGGCCGAGGCAGGTCTGCCTGCGGAAGCGCTCACGCTCGAGATCACCGAGACTGCGCTCGCCGACGGCAGCAACCCGGCGATCCTGGCCGCACTCGACGCGTTGCGCACCACCGGCATCCGCATTTCCATCGACGACTTCGGCACCGGCTACTCGTCGCTCACCTATCTCAGGCAGCTGCCCGTCGACGAGCTGAAGATCGACCGGTCGTTCATCCTCGACCTCGACATCGACACCCGCACCGAGCGCATCGTTCGCTCGATCATCGACCTCGCGCACAGCCTCGGCCTGACGGTGGTGGCCGAAGGCGTCGAGGACGAGGCAGTCAGAGCTCGACTGCTGACCATGGGCATCGACTATGTGCAGGGCTTCACCATTGCACGGCCGGCCCCGGCTCAGCTCATCGTCGATTGGTTGGCGGAGCACGCGACGCCCACCGCACCTGTGCGTCCTCTGCTCGACGACCCGCGCGGTCTCGACATCCTCGTGGTCGACAACGAGGCCGCCAGCCGTACGGCACTCCGCGCCCGTCTCAAGCAGAGCAGCCACCGGGTGACCCTGGCGCACAGCGGTGCGGCCGCCCTCGCCAAGCTGAAGAAGCACATGCCCGACGTGATCATCCTCAACCTCGCGGTGCCTACGCCGTCGGGTGTCGAGACCGTTGCGCGCATGCGCGACGCGGGCTACGCCGGGCCCATCCTGCTGTTCAGCGGCTCGGCACCCGACGAGCTGGCGGCCACCCGCTTTCCCCTCGACGTGTGGCCCGTCTCCGCCGCCGACGAGGCGCTGCTCATACGACTCATCGACGGGTATGCACAGACCGCCACAGTGCCATCGGCAGTCGATGCCGCAATGGCCGTCGCCAGGCGATAGCACCGTCAACCGACGGTTCAACGCTCCATCAGCAGGCTCACTGTCGTCGCCGCGGCACCAGTGGCGACGAGGACAGTGAGGGTCTGATCGGCGCGTTGGTACGTTTGGAACACCACCGACTCACTCACGGCTGGGGTTTCCGCCGGCACCCATCCGAGTGCTGCGAGCTGCTCGACGTAGAACGCCGATGCATCGGCGACGCTGCTTGCCGTCTCGTACGTGAGCACGCCGGGCAGCGACGACACGTTGGTGGCGTCGGGCAACGTCGGAGCCGTCACCACAACGGCCGGGCAACCCTCCGGCACAGTGGATTCGACGGGTGCGTCGATGTCAGTGAGCTGGTAGTCCCACGACACGGTCCCTGCCCCGCCCTCACCGAAGTACTCCGGCCCGCCGTCGGTGCTGAGCAGGTATTTGACGACCAGAGCGCTGTCCGGTGCGACCCACACCTCACCCGTCGACGGCGCGATGTCCTGTTGACCGAGTGCCTGGTCGTCGAACGTGTAGTGATCGGCAGCGACACCGGCAATCGTCTCGCTGCCCACAGCTGTGGCGCCGTACACCCGGGTGAGAAAGCCGGCCGGTTCCATCTGCTCGCCCAGCGATGTCCCCACCTCGACGACCCTGGCCGAGCACGCATCATCACCGACTCGTTCGTACACGACCCCTTCGGCCTCAGCCATCACGACGGTGCGCACATCGGGCAGGTCGCCCGACTTCTCGATGGTCAGGTGCCGCGTCGCGGGGTCCTTCGTGGCCAGCATCGTGTACGTGGTGGACCACGCCTCCGGCGCACCGGCGCGGGTGCCGTCGAAGGACAGCACCAGCGTTGCGCGGTAGCTGTTCAGGTCCCCGAGACCATCGTCGGTCCGGGGGAGCGTGAAGTCGCCCGTCCCGAGCACCAGGTCTCCCTCCGCAAACAGTTCGTCGGCGGGTTCGTCGCCGGGAACGGACTCGTCGGAGGCGGTGCCGTCGGCAGTCGTCGCCTTCATCGAGGTGTCGTCAACCGTGCTGCCAACCGGTGAGCCGGAGCCCGAGCCCGATCCAGAGTCCGAGCACGCCGACGTCACCAGAGCCACGCAGACGAGGGACGCCCAGAGCCACGCGGTGGGTGTGTCGGTGGCGCTCATTTCGGCGTGATCCGTGTGGCGACCACAAGGGCGTCGCCCGTCATCGCGTAGTACGACGATGATTCGAGGTTCTGCGGTTGACGCGCGCCACCGCCGCTGGCCGGCACGGTCACCGTCACCGCGCTGGCGGTGACCTGAGCGGAATCGTTCACGCCTGCCGGGCAACCTCCCACGTTCGACAGCGCCGTGAGAAAATAGGTGATCTCCACCGTCAACTCACCGTCCTCGATGACGCCGGCCAGCTCAACGTCGCTGCTCTGCACAGAGATAACGGAGCTGCACTGCCCGGCTGCAGCGATGACAGGAATCCAGATCATCCTTGCCACTCCGGTGAGGTGACCATCGGCATCGCGCTTCAGCCCGCCCTCGATCGAGCCGACCAAGGTCACGCCTTGCGCGGAGAAGTGTGAGAACGCCGTGACCTTGTATGCGCACGACTCCACTTTCAGCTGAATCGTTGTCTGGACGATGTCTCGACGTGGGGGCCTGATCCTGAGGCCGAGCAGCGACCCCCACCACACCTGATCGATCTTCCCCGTGAACCTGATGCTGGTGGTGCCTTCTTTGAGTGCCGTGAACGTGAACAGAATTTCGCCGGGACGGTTGACGCCGAGACCGGTGTTGGTGGCGATCGGGTTCACTCTGCCGACACCGTCGGCCGGCATCTCCGCAACGACACGTGCTCCGTTGATGTACTCCACCTGGTCGCCCTGGTTACCCGTGAACAGCGCTCGGTCGACGTACACGCTGATCGGCACCTCGTCGTCCACGCAGATGGTCGAAGTGTTGCCCTTGTTCCGAATTGCGTAGATCCCGTAGCGCACCTCCGAGCTGGCACGATGTGCGGACACCGACGTGGGAACCGCGGCGATCCATAAAGGCGCCAGGAGCGCGGCGACGATCAGCATCCGCGGACAACGCCGTTCAACCACAGTCACCTGCCGCGGCTGGGCCCACTTCGAGCTCTTTGGTGCGATGACCGTTCTGCACGCTCGCACCGCTCACCGGGTCGACGATGGAGATCGATTCGTCGTAGTCGAGCGTCAGCGTGAAGGTGTCGGCAGTCGGGGTGAGCGCGGCGGTGCCGGCCTTGGTGCCGTCGACCACCAGGCCGCTGTCCCACGTGGTGTGCTCCTCGCCCGTCAGCGGCCCAGAGCCGCCGGCCACCACCGTCACGTCGTAGAACACGTCCTGGGTCAGGTTCCCCCCTGCCTCGAACGAGGCGACGATGTGCCACGGGCCCAGTTCGGATTGGCAGCTGATGGCGTCGTACTTGGTGACCGCGCCACTCTGCTCGCTGGTGATGGCGTCGTGGACGGCCCACCCGGTCGCCGCGGGTGCGCCTGTCTCGGTGGCTGCGTCGGTTGCGTCGGTCTTGCCGGTGGTCGACGGCGCATCACTGGTCGCATCAGTGGTCGGCGCTGCTGACGAGGTGACAGCCGCGCTGTCGGCGGCGGGGGAGTCGTCGCTCGCGCCACAGCCACTCGCGGCGAACAGAACGACTGACGACAATGCAATCCACCATGCGGATCGGCGCGGTGCGTTGGTCGACATGATCCGAGTATAAAGATGGCGGCTGCCTGGGGACACCATGAAATCCCTAGTTTCCGGCCCGCTGAAGCGTCCCGCGGCGTCGGCATCAGCAGCGTCACTACGGTGGAGAGATGACATCACCCCAGGTGGATCAGCCCCCGGACGGCATGTCGGATGGAGTGCGTTGCGTGCTCGGGGTGGTCGCGGTCGACGTCACCGGCGAGGTGGCGGTGGTGCGCAGTGCACTCGAGTTGCTTGGCGACGATACGAAGAGCCAGGCGGCAGCCGATCTCGTCGCTGCCGAGGCAAGCGGACGGGTTGTGATCAGCGGTAGCCGCATCGCCTTCGCCGTGCCCACGAGCGCTGCCGCGTGGTTGCTGAACCTTGAACCCGAGGAGCGGCGCGCCGTGCATCGCGCACTCGCCGACGTGTTGACCGAGCCGCGCCACCGTGAGATGCGTGCGGAGCACTTGGTCGGTGCCGCGATCGGCCCGGATACCGATGCGTCGAACGCGCTTGCCGAACTGGGCCAGCGCGCCGCGCAACGTGGGGCCACCCGAATTGCTGCCGAGTACTACACCCGTGCGGCCCCGCTCGCCGGAGACCCGGAAGTGCGCGCGCTGCGTATGCACCTCGCTGCCGACAGTTCTTGGAACGCAGGCGACTACGACGCAGCGCGGGCAGCGTTCTCCGACGCGTTCATCGGTTCCTCGCAGCCGGCACTGCGCGCTGACACGATGCTGCAGCTCGGACAGTTGGAGATGTACCAGCGCGGACCGCGCTACGCGCGTGACCTCTTCCTCGCGGCTTCGAAGGCCGTGGAGCCGTACGACATCGACCGCGCCGCAAACCTCCTCGTGCATGCAGCCAGCACAGCAACGCTGTCATCCGACATCGTCGGTGCGTTGTCGATCGCCCGCCAGGCCGAACTTCTGGCACGAGGCGGCAACGGCACCAGCGCGATCGCGGCTTCGCTGATGGTGGCGTTTCTGAGCTTCCACCATGGCGACACGGCCGAGTTCGACGCACGCTTCCCAGAACTCTCCCGCATCGCCGAACTGGTGCTCGACGCCGACGTGCCGGAAGCTGACCTGTTCCTGCAACTGGTCGGAATGACCCACGTGTACAGCGAGCGGTGGGACACGGGTCGCATGTATCTCACGGCCGTCGGGCACGGGGCGAGCCGTCGGAAGCGCTCGGCAACTGCCGCGCTGGCGAGCGCAACTCTGGCCGAACTGTGCTGGCGATCGGGCCGCTGGGAGGAAGCCTCGGCGCTGGTCTCCAGCGACTTGGTGCTCGACGTGACGCTCACCGGGGCGCGCTTGTGGCTACTCGCGTTCACTGCGCACATCGACGCCGGCCTGGGTCGCACCGACGAGTGTCGTTCGCGAGCGCGGCTGGCCATCGACGAGGCGGAGCTGATGGGCTTCGACACGGTTGTCATGTGGGCGCGCCACGCACTTGGCCTCCTCGAGCTGGGGCTCGGATCGCCCTCGGCAGCGGCTGCGCATCTCGACCGACTGGCAGCGACCGCGACCGCGCACGGCCTACTCGACCCGAGCGGCATGTGGTGGCAGGCCGACCATGTGGAAGCACTGCTCCGCGCCGGCCGCCGTCGCGAGTCAATGGCCGCGCTCGCTCGCCTCGAAGTGGCCGCGACGCAAAGCGACCGCGTGTGGCCCGCAGCAGCGGCGGCGCGATGTCGCGCACTGCTCGCTCCTTCAGCTGACGCGGCGGAGGTGTGTTTCGCAGAGGCGCTGACGTACCACGCACGATTGACCGCGCCGTTCGAGTTGGCCCGCACTCTGCTGTGCCGAGCGGAGCATCGCGCCGCCCAGCCGACCGGTCCCGACCCGACCACCGATCTCGACGAGGCAGCAGCCATCTTCGTTGCGCTGGGCGCAGTGGCGTGGGGCGCGCGAGTGCAGGCCGTCCGCAACAGAGTTGCCGCACACGCCGCACCCCCGCCGCACTCCGTGCTCTCGCCCGCCGAGCGCCGCGTCGCCGCTGCCGTGGCGGAGGGCTTGACCAACCGAGAGGTTGCGGCGCAACTGCACGTGGGCGAGAAGACGGTGGAGTTCCACCTGCACAACTGCTACCTCAAACTCGGCATCACGTCGAGAACGCAGCTGGTGCGCCTCCTGACTCGTGCGTAGAACGGCAATGGCCATGCGCACGACGCCGTTGATGGCGTCGGCTCGCGGTCCTGCCCTGGCCGTAGGTGGGTCACAATGGAGATCCTCGCGAACAGGAGCACCACCATGCCGCAGCACCCAACCACCGGATTCGACCTTGCCGAAGCCGATCGCCTGTTGACCACCACCAAGCAGGTACGCCAACGGCTCGACCTCTCTCGGCTCGTGCCGAACGACGAACTGCTCGAATGCATCGAGCTCGCCGGCCACGCACCAATGGGCGGCAACCTGGAACGCAACCGCTGGATGATCATCGACGATCCCGCGCTGAAGGCCGCCATCGCAGTGCGCTTCGCGGAGGTCGGGCGCCCGTACCTTGCATTCAACTCCGAGGCACGTGGCGACGACCGCAGCCAGCGGGTCGTCGCGTCGGCGAACTTCCTCGTCGACCACCTCTCCGAAGTGCCGGCGCTCGTGCTGTCGATGCGTCTCGACCGGCCGCCAATGACGCAGTCGCAGGGCCAGGTCGCCGCCTACTACGGCTCGGTCCTGCCCGGCGTGTGGAGTTTCCAGCTCGCAGCCCGCGCCCGCGGCATCGGCTCGGCGTGGACCACCTTCCACCTCGAGCACGAAGCCGAGATCGCCGAGCTACTCGGCATCCCGCCCTCCGTCACGCAGGTATGCCTGCTCGCAGTCGGCTACTACACCGGCGACACGTTCGCCCCCGCCCCGCGCCGCCCCGCCGAGGAAGTCACCTACCTCAACACCTGGAAAGCCCCGGTCCGCTGACCGTCGCCGCAGGTGCCTCCTCCATCAGCCAAGCTGTGGGTTGGATCGAAGGCGCACAACGGGAGTTGGTGGAATCATGAACGGACCGATGGACACGCTCGCAGATCGGATGGGGCAGCTCACCGCCGACGGATGGATCGAGCAGCTCTCGGTCAGCGACGGCGGGTTGCGCTGTGACGGTTGCGGGCGGTGGACCGCACCGGAGGCCGTCGTTGTGGATGAGGTGTACCGCTTCGAGGGCACGAGCGATCCAGGTGACGAAGCGATCCTGTTCGCGTTGTCGATGCCCTGCGGACATCGCGGCCAACTGCCGGCGGCATACGGAATCGACACGCCACCAAAGGTCATCGACGTCGTGAAGCGGCTTCCACTGACCCGAGGCTGAGTCGCCGCGCTGATCCCAGAGAGGCACCGATTCGCCTCCACGGAACAGCTGGGTACGTAGGCCCGAATACGGGTCAGCACGCATGCGAGATACTGGCAGGCATCGATGCCTCGTCGATCGCAATCTGAGCATGTTGCGGTCGACGACACCGAGGAGGACAACATGCGTCACATCGTCACCCACGCCGCAGTCGGATTGGGCATGGTCGGGCTGATACTTGCTGCAGCGAGCTGCGGCACAGCGGAAGCACCCACCAAGGCCGGCGGCGCCAACCCGCCCGTGACCCTCACGGCAATCTCTCCCACCGGGCCTGGCTACCCTGGCGGCGACCAACCGGCGGAGTTCGCGCGACAGGTGAGTCAACTCTCCAACGGTGCGCTCACCATCGAGATCGCCCCATCGATGAAGCTCAGCGGCGCGAACAACGAGATCAGCACAGTCAAAATGGTGCAGAGTGGCGAGGTCGATCTCGGTCTGGTACCAACGCGCATCTGGGATGTGGTTGGAGTCGACACGTTCCCGCGCGTTGCAGGCGTCGTTCCTGATCGATTCCAACGAGCTGGCCGACACGGTGCTGCTCGACCCCATCGTTGATGAGATGCTCGCCGGTCTTGCCACTGCGGGGTTGCTAGGGCTGACAGTGGCGTTCGATTCGTTGCGTCAGCCGGTCGGTATTGCCGGCCCGCTGCTGGCACCGGCCGACTTCGAAGGCATCGGCTTCCAGGCAGCGCAGAGCAAGGTCCAGGACCTTGTTTTCTCCACCCTGGGCGCGAAGGTGACGAACGTCAATGGGGCTGACCTCGAAGCGGGTGTGCTCGACGGGTCGATCGCAGGCCTCGAGAACTCGATGCAATTTCCGGTGAAGCCGGTGGCCGGTGTGATCACCGGCAACGCCGTGGTGTACGTGAAGGCGAACGCGATCATCACCGCTTCCAAGGTGTTCGATGGACTGACCGACGAGCAGCGGTCCGTCCTGCGTGACGCAGCGAAGGCCACCCGGGACTGAGCCACGCGGCAGCACCCTGATCTGGTCAACTCCGCTGCTGCGTACTGCGTACTGCGTACTGCGCACACGGCGAAGGCGATGTGGTGGTGGCCTCGCGTGACCAGCTCTCAGCGTTGCGGGCGGCCGCGCAACCGGCCTACGACGAGCTGAACGCCGACCCGTTCACCAAGAAGGCGATCGAGCGAATCACCGAGCTTGCGGCCGGCGTGCCGGCGTCACCAGCAATCACGCCGTGCGCAGCGGAAGGAGCCGACAACAGCGCGCCGTCGGAGGCCGACACGGCGCCCGTCACTGCTGCCGGCGACCAGACGGTGATTGATGGTGTGTGGCGAATGGTGGTGGACCTCGACCCAAACGCCGACCGACCCAACGCACAGCAAGACGCCACCGAGAACAACGGAACCTGGACCTTCACCTTCAGCAACGGTGAGTTCATCGTCACCGACCCCGGTGCCTCGAATGGCGGAACTTTCGTGATCAATGGCAACCGGGTGAGCATGGTCGAGCCAGGCGGATATCGCTGGGAGTTCACCTACGAGCGCTCGGGCGACACGATGGCTTTCGGCTATTGGCCCGGCGGCGGCGACGACGATCAGTCGGTCTGGGAGGACTTCGTGAAGAACGGACTGCAGCGGGTGGGCGACGCACCATGACCGATGCACCCTCGCCGGTCGACAAGGTCGAGAGGGTCGAGGAGTCCGGGGTTCGCCCCGGACTCCTCGTGGTCGCGTCAGTGTTGTCGGCCGCCGTCTTCGGACTGGCGACGGTGCGGTGGTCGTGGAGTCGCTTCTCGATGAAGCCCGACGTGGTCGACGTCCTCGCCGGACTCGTCTTTCTCACTGGCGGGGTGATCGTCGCCCGTTCGACGCATCGGCAGCATGTGGCGTGGTCGCTCGTCGCCGCCGGAACTGCGTGGTTCATTCCGAATCTTGCGCCGCTGGTCACCGACCGGCGCTGGTCCGACGCACTCGCCGGTGCATCGCTGTTACACATCGTTCTGCTTGGCGTAGCGGTGCTCGACCTGGCGCCGCGCCGCCCACCGTTGCGGCTGGAGTGGTGCGCCGGCGCGGCGGCGGTGTTCGTCGCCGTGTCTGGCTGGACTGGCGGCTGGCGGGTGGCGCTTCCCCTGATGGGTATCGCTCTCGCCGTCGTGGCCAACTCGGTCAGTTCTCCTCGTCGCATCCGTCACCACTGGTGGGTGTGGGCGGCCGGCGTTTTCAGCGGCGACCTGATCTCAGCGGCCCTCATCAGACTGGCCGACCCTGGTCTCGCAGCCGAACGTTGGTTGGTTGCGATGCATCAGACAGCGGTGATTGCGACAGTGGTGCTGCTCACCCTTGTCGAAGTCGACGCAACTCGCCTCGACTCGATCGAGCTCGACTTCGACACATCATCTGACCTGGATCGCGTGATCGGCGCCGCGCTCGGTGTGCCAAATGTGCAGGTGGCGCTGGCCGCAACAGGTGGGGGCTGGCTCGATGCGATTGGAGAACGCTCTCGGTTGGACGCGGCAGCAGGCACGATGGTGTTGGGCGATGACGCTGAACCCGTGGCCGCGCTGATCGGGGTGAACGGCATCGGCTCGCCGTCAAGCTCAGTGCGACACGCACTCGCCTTGGCGCGCGACCACGCTCAGCTGCGCGCAAAGGTCGCGGCACAGGTTGTCGAGCTCGATGAGTCACGGCGACGCAACCTCGATGCGCAGGACCAAGCCCGTTCGGCCCTGGTCGCCGCGCTCGAGCTGGGGCCACTCGCCGAGCTGAGGAGTATCGAGGAACGCCTCGCCGAGGCCGGCTGCTCGAAGGATCTGCAACTCCGGGCGAGGAGGGCGCTCGCCCACATCTCGCAACTCGCCCGCGGGCTCGAGCCGTTGGGGGCCAGTGCCTCCCTTGATGTCGCCTTGGCGGCGCTCATCGAGGAATCGCCCACTGCCACGAACTTCGTAGGCGTGACTCGACCGCCTGGCGACAGTGCGGTCATGGATCCTGCCCTGGAGGCCACGGTGTGGTTCGTGATCAGCGAAGCGCTTGCCAACGTGGCCAAGCAAGCCCCCGGGCGCCACCGCCGAAGTCGCGGTGACCACGGACGGAAAACGCATCACCGCCGTGGTCAGCGACGACGGTCCTGGCGGAGCAGATGCCATGGGCTCTGGACTGAGTGGTCTCGCCGACCGGGTGGCAGCACAGGGCGGCACAATGCGAGTCGCGAGCCCGGCCGGCGGGGGCACGCGAGTCGAGGTGTCGCTGTGAGCGCACGTTCCGCTCGGACGAGGCGTTTGGCGGTAGTGGTACCCCGAGTTGTCGGAGCGGCCGCTTCCGTGGTGAGTTTGGTGGTCTATGTCCCGCGCGTGATGGAGGTGCCAGGCCAGGGTGTCTCCGCTGGGCTGCCCGCTACCGCTCTGTTCCTGGTGTGCGCGGTGCTGTGGATTGTGGACCGTCGTTGGGCCGCAGCGACGGGCACGCTCGCAGCCGTCGCGATCGCGATGGTCGCCATTGCATCGGCGCGAGCTGCACGGGGCATCGACGTCGCGCTTGCCGACGTGGCGCGGCCTCTGATCGCACCGCTGCTGGCCGCGTCGGTGCTGCCGGCGATCACGTGGGCTGCGGCAGCCATAGGTTGCGGTGTGCCTGAGCGGGCTGGTGTATGCGCTGCTGTATGAGCCGTTTCTGGACCCAACGTGCGAATCGGCGTGTGATCCTGCTCGATTCACGGTCGTGCACCTCCCGCGGTTGGCGTCCCTGGCGCAGCACCTTGGGGCGTGGGCGGTCGCAGTGGTGGTCACCATGGCAGTGCTGGTTGGCCCGCGTCGTCGGACGGCGCTCGGCGTGGTGGTTGTCGCATCATGGTGGGAGCTGGGTCGACCCGACTTCAATGTGCTGCTCATCGCGGCTGGCATCGTCGCGCTGGCGCTCTGTCGAGACGCACTCGCAGCGATTACGGCCAAGCTGAGGTTGCGCGAGTTGGCGGCTGCCCTCGACAACAGCGACGACCTCGAGCAGACGCTTCGGTCGGCCACACTCGACCCTGGGCTGACCATCGAGTACTTGGTCGACGGGGACTTCGAAGGCTCCACCGAAGGGACGAAGCGACGCAACGAGACTCGTGTCCACCGCGACGGCCGACCGGTGGCCGTCATCCGCACCGAGTCCTCGAGCATCGACGTCGACGCGCTCGCAGTAGCGCTCAACGGCCCGGCGCGGTTGGCATTCGAGGTCGAAAGGCTGCGCGCGACGACGACCGTGAAGGCGCAGCAGATCGAGGCCTCGCGGTCGCGCATAGTCGGCTCGGGGGACGAAGCGCGACGTCAGCTCGAGCGCGACATCCACGACGGCGCACAGCAGCAGGTTCTCTCGCTGGGGATGCAGCTCAAGCTGGCGTTGCTCGACGCGGTCGACGACGAAGCGCGACAGCATGTCTTGGAACTTTGTCTCGATCGCGTCGGCGCTGCGCTGCACGAGCTGAGCGGGGTAGCCCACTCGTTGCGTCCGTTCCCGCTCGAGATGGGGGCCTCGATGCCGCGCTGCACGCGGTCGCTGCCCGGGCGCACGTGCCGGTCTCGAATAGGGTCGATTCCTGCGGAACGCCTCGACGAGCAGGTGGAACAGACGGTGATCGCGGTCGTGCAGATCGCAGTGACTGTCGCGAATAGACCGCTCGACGTCGCCGTGGTGCGCGACGCTGGCGCGGTGACAGTTCGCACTTTGGGCGTCGACGTGTCGGCGATGTGCTTGGCCGCATCCGACCGCGTCGCCGCGGCCGGTGGCCGAGTGAAGGCCGGGATCGATCACGTGGAGGTCTGGGTGCCGTGCGGGTCGTAGTCGGTGAGGATCAGCTCCTGACCAGGGAAGGCATCGTCGCCCTGCTCGGTCGTGCCGGAGTCGAGGTGATCGGCGAGGCCGGCGACGTCGAGGGTGTGCTGTCGCTGGTGGACGAGTACCGGCCCGACATGGTGCTGCTCGACATCCGTATGCCGCCGACCCACACTGATGAGGGCTTGCGGGCGACGACTATCATCCGCGAACGCTGGCCCGAGTGTGCGGTGCTCATTCTCAGTCAGTATGTGGAGGTCGACTTCGTGATCACCCTGCTGGAAGGGGGCGCAACGTCCGTCGGCTACCTGATGAAGGATCGAGTGCTGGAGCTGGCGACGCTGACGGACGCGCTGCGTCGAATCGCTGTCGGCGAGTGCGTGATCGACCCGATGATCGTTCGCGACCTCATGGCCCGTCGACGCACGGCCGATCCGCTCGCCGAGTTGAGTGATCGCGAACGCGAGGTGTTGGCGCTGGTCGCCCAGGGGCTTTCCAATCGTGCGATCGCCCAACAGCTCTTCATCGCCGAACGCACCGTGGAGGTGCACACCGGTCACCTGTTCGTGAAGTTGGGCCTGCCAGAGGACGACCTCGCCAACCGTCGGGTGCTCGCCGCGCTGATCTACCTTCGCAACAGCTGACCGTCATGGAGGTCGGCGCGATGGTCGAATTCTGGGAACAGCTCAGGTCGGTGGGTCACCACGATGACCGTCTTGCCGGCTGTGGCCGAGAGGAGGTCGGTGGCGAGTGCGGTGGCGATGGTCTCGTCGAGGTGCTCGGTCGGTTCGTCGAAGATGACGATCGGTGAATCGGCGAGCACCACCCGTGCGAGTGCAAGTCGCTGACGCTGGCCTCCGGAGAGGCTGCTGCCGTGCTCGCCGACCAGCGTGTGCAGCCCCTTGGGAAGGCTGTGGACCCAGGTGTCGAGTCGTGCGGCGCGCAGCGCACGGTCCAGGTCGGCTGGTGTGGCCTCGGGACGTGCGAGCAGCAGGTTGGCCTCGATGGTCGAGTCGAAGATGTATGCGTCCTGGGCGCACCAGCCGACGACGCGTCTGACGTCGTCACTGTCCATGTGGGTGATGTCGACGGCACCCGCCGAGCCGACGAGCTCGACGGTCCCACCGGTCGGGTCCAAGAGCCGCAGCGCGACCGCGGCCAGGGTGCTCTTGCCGCTGCCGCTCGGGCCGACGAGCAGGGTGCACGAACCCGCCGGGATCTCGATGTCGATGCCGCGCAGCACGTCGGGTCCATCGTCGCCCCATCGCGCATGGAGACCACTGATGCGCAAGCCGAATGGACCGGCAGGTGCGTCGACGAGATGGTCCGGCTCGTTGATGGCGTCGGGCAGCTGGAAGATCTCCTCGACCCGGCCCGCCGAACTGGCGAGTGCTGGAAGCTGGTGTGCCGCGGTGGTGAGCGCAGCGAAGTGTTCGTGTACCGCCAGCGGCACGAGCACGACCACTGCCAGGCTGACCGCGGCCAACGTTCTCGAGTCGACAGCGCCGGCACCGAACCAGAGCCCGGCCCACGTGGCGGCGCCAGCGGCGGCGGTCGCGATCGCTGCGCCGACACCAGCGGAGGTGGCCGTTCGGGCCTCGGCGCTCGTCATCGCCTGGTCGAGATGATCGATGTCGGCGAGTCGTGACTCAATGGCCCCATAGACGGCCAGCTCGGTCGAGCCGGCCAGCAGGTCGAGTACCTGCGACTGGTAGTCGGCGCGCAACGGCGCGGTCCGTGCGCCGGCACCGCGTGCTGCGCGAGCAGACACCCACGGCGCAAGGACTGCCGCGGCGACGAGGCTCAACGCGAGCGCAATCCCTGCCGCAGGAGAGAGGAACATCACGAGCGTGACGGTCGCGAGGCCGACAAGTGCAGACGACGCGTACGGCAGCAGCACCCGGACCCAGACGTCTTGCAGGCCATCGACATCGGCGACGAAACGGGCAAGCAGATCACCTGTCGAGAGGGTGCGTCCGTCGGTGGCGGACCTGGTCGGCACGACGCGCTCCAACCGTTCCACCGTGGCCACACGCAGGTCGCCCAGGATCCGGAACGACGCGTCGTGGCCGGTGAGACGTTCGCCGTAGCGCAACAGGCCGCGGGCCAGGCCGAACGTCCGTACCGCCACGATGGCGACCATCAGGTGCAGAACGGGTGGGTGCTGGCTGGCCCTGGAGATCAGCCAGGCAGCGGTTCCGGACAGGCCGATCGCCGCGCTTGCGGCCAGCGTTCCGAGCAGAACGGCGAGCGCGAGCTTGCCACGTCCGGATCGGCCGAGGCGGATGACCCGGCGCAGCGCACTCACGCGTGCACTTCGAGCGGGTCGGCTTCCGATGAGCTCACGGTCACGATGTGATCGGCGGCGGCGATTGCCGCTGGTCGGTGCGAGACCATGATCACGATGGCGTTGGTAGCCATCATTCGGATGGTGGCCAAGATGTCGGCCTCGGTCTCGGTGTCGAGACCGGCGGTCGGTTCGTCGAGCAGGATCAGTGGGGCCTCTCGCAGCACAGCCCGAGCGATGGCGACACGTCGTTGCTCGCCCGCTGACAAACCTGTGCCCGCCTCTCCGATGCGTCGATCGGCGGCCATCGCGGAGAGACCGGAAGCGTCGAGCGCTCGGCGGACCGACGGTTCGTCGGCCACAGGCCTGGCCAACCGCACGTTGTCGGCGATGGTGCCGGTGAAGAGATAGGGGGTCTGGTCGACCCAAGCGAGCTGTGTGCGCCACGCCTCACGAGCGAGCGCCGAGAGCGGTACCTCGCGCCCGCCGCCGCAGACAACGACGTCGCCGCGTTCAGGTCGTCGTGCACCAAGCAGGACCGACAGCAGGGTGGTCTTGCCGGCGCCGCTGGGCCCCGTGAGCACGACGACCTGGCCGACGGTTGCCTCGAAGTCGACGGCATGTGGGGCCGTACCTGGCCGGCCAGAGTGGGTGCAACTGACGCCGCGCACCCGGACCGAGCCACCGACTCGAAGGTCGGGGAGGTCGGTCTCGGTGCCACTGACCGGAAGCGGTGTCTCGAGCACCTGAAACGTTCGCTCGGCCGCGGCCAGCCCTTCGGCAGCGGCGTGATAACGAGCGCCGACGAGGCGCAGGGGGAGGTACGCCTCCGGTGCGAGGATGATGACGAGCAAACCGGTTCGTAGATCGAGCCCGCCATCGACGAGGCGCAGGCCGACGCTCACCGCGACCAGCGCCACCGACAGTGTCGCGATGAGCTCGAGCACGAGCGACGACAAGAACGCGACGCGCAGCGTGGCCATGGTCGTGGTGCGGTACTGGTCGGTCGTTCGACGCACCGAGTCGGCTTGCGCCTTGGCGCGACCGAACACCTTCAGAGTCGGCAGACCGGAGATCACGTCGAGGAAGTGATGCGAGAGGCGAGTGAGCGCGTTCCACCGCTTCGCGTTGGAGGCTTCGGTCGCTTTGCCGACCAGCACCATGAACAGTGGGATCAGTGGGAGGGTGACTGCCACGATGAACGTGGCCGTGAGATCGGCTGGGAGAAGGCGGGCGAGCACCACGAACGGCACGACCACCGCAAGGATCAGCTGCGGTAGGTACTGGCCGAAGTAGTCGTCGAGCGCATCGAGGCCGGTCGTCGACAGGGTCGCGACTTCGGCACGACTGGCCCCGGCGTCGGGGCCGAGGGCCGCAGTGTGCGCGATCAGGCGGGCGCGGAGTTGTGACTTCACGATTGCCGACGCACGCTGCGCGGCGCTGTCCTGGAGCCAGGCGACGATGGTTCGGCCAACGATCACCGCCGCCAACGCCGCCAGCACTGCCGAGAGCGTGGAGCGCAACGCCCCGTCCGCAACGACGCGGGCGATACCACGCGAAAACAGCTCGGCCTGCGTCAACACCAGCATCGCAGTGGCGATACCGAGGGCGACAACGACGAGGAGATGGCCGCGAGTTGCCCTGGCGTACCGGAGCAAGCGTGGGTCGAGCGGTTTCACCGGGTGGAGTGTGCTGCTTCCGGCTCTGAAATCTTCGCGGACGGCGGAATGTTGCCCACGCCGATCCTGCGCCGGAAGACGGTGTAGCTCCAGCTCTGATAGACGATGACCAGCGGCGTGAAGATGGCAGCGACCCAGGTCATGATCTTCAGTGTGTAGTGCGTGCTGGCGGCGTTGGTGGTGGTGAGCGAGTAGGCAGGGTCGAGCGTCGACGGCATCACGTTCGGGAACAACGCCACGAACAAGCTGGCGACGGCGAGGACGATCGTGGCAGCTGTGCCGAGAAACGCCCATCCCTCGCGACCGGCACGGATGGCTACCAGCGCCCCGACCAGACAGAGCGCCGCCAGTACAGCGAGCGCGACGAACCATCCGATGTACTCGGCGTCCTGACGGTGGCTGTAGGTCCAGACGAGGAACGCGATCGCGATCACCGCTGCAGCGAGTCCGGACTTCAATGCCAGCACTCGGGCACGCTCGCGGATGTCACCGTGTGTCTTGAGTGCGATGAACACGGCGCCATGGGTGACGAACAGCGAAAGCGTGACAAGACCGCCGAGGATGGCGTACGGGTTGAGCAGATCGAAGAACGAGCCGACGTACTCCTTCTTCGAATCGATGTCGACACCGCGCACGATGTTGCCGAAGGCCACGCCCCACAGCACCGCCGGGAGGAGCGAACCGAAGAAGATGGCATGGTCCCACCACATCTTCCATGAGTCCCTCGGGCGCTTGCTGCGGTACTCGAAGGCAACGTTGCGGAAGATCAATGAGATCAGGATGAGGAAGAGCGGCAGGTAGAAGCCTGAGAACAGGGTGGCGTACCACTCCGGGAAGGCGGCGAAGGTTGCTCCGCCGGCAACCAGCAGCCACACCTCGTTGCCGTCCCACACCGGGCCGATGGTGTTGATGAGTACTCGTCGTTCGGTGTCGTTCTGAGCGAGGAGTCGAGTGAGGATTCCGACGCCGAAGTCGAAACCTTCGAGGACGAAGTAGCCGATCCACAACACGGCGATGAGGATGAACCAGACAGTGGTGAGTTCCATGGTCGCTCAGTTCTCTCAGTAAGCGAACGCCAGCTGGCGTTCCTCGTCGTCGATGCCCTCGTCCGGAGCGTCCGGCTCAGAGGGTGGCAGCTCCGGCAGTCCGGCCTGGATGGTCGTGAGCAGCAAGCGCATCTCGATGACGGCCAGCAGGCCGTAGACGAGGGTGAAGCCGATGAGGCTGATCAGCACTTCGGCGGCGCTGACCCCGGGCGACACGCCGGCGGAGGTGGGCATCAGGCCGAACACGATCCACGGCTGGCGACCCATCTCGGTGAAGATCCATCCGAACGAGTTGCCGAGCAGCGGTGTGAACGGGATGATCAGCGCTGCTCGAGCCCACCAACGGCCTTGCGGTATGCGTCCCTTGCGGATCGTCCACAACAGCCAGACCGCGGCGAGCGCGGCCGACATGCCGATGCCGATCATGAGGCGGAACGTCCAGTAGGTGAGCGGGATGTTCGGTGTGTAGTTGCCGGGACCGTACTTGGCTTCGTAGGCGGCTTGAAGGTCGTTGATGCCTTCGACCTCGGAGTGAAAGTCGCCCGTCGCGAGGTACGACAGCAGCCCCGGGATGCGGACGGAGAAGACCTCGTCGCCGCCTCGGAGGGTGCCGACGGTGAAGATCGAGAAGCCTGCGTGGGCCTTGGTGTCATACAGCGCCTCGGCGGCGGCCATCTTCATCGGCTGCACCTGGGTCATCACCTTGGCCTGACGGTCGCCGGTGATCGCGACCGCGGTCGCGGCAACGAGCACGATGATCGCTCCTGCCTTCGCTGCCGAGCGGAACGCGTTGCGGTCTACGTCGGGACGGCGGACCAGCCGCCACAGCGACACACCGAGCACGAACCCGCCACCAGTCAGGAAGGCGGCGGCGATGGTGTGAGGGAACGTGACGAGGGTGACCTTGTTGGTGAGCACGGCCCAGATGTCCGTCAGCTCGACGCGATTGGTTGCGGTGTTGAAGCGGTAGCCGACGGGGTTCTGCATGAACGAGTTCGCGGCGAGGATGAAGTACGCGGAGAGGAACGTGCCGATCGCCGCCAACCAGATCGAGGCGAGGTGCAGTCTCGGGGAGAGCCGGTCCCATCCGAAGATCCACAGCCCGATGAACGTCGACTCGAGGAAGAACGACAACAGACCTTCCATCGCCAGCGGTGCGCCGAAGATGTCGCCGACGAAACGCGAGTAGTCGCTCCAGTTCATGCCGAACTGGAACTCCTGCACGATGCCGGTGACGACGCCCATCGCGAAGTTGATCAGGAACAGCTTCCCGAAGAACTTCGTCAGCTTGAGGTAGCTGTCCTTCTTCGTGCGATACCAGGCGGTCTGGTAGCCGGCGACCACGAAGGCGAGCCCGATCGTGAGCGGCACGAAGAAGAAGTGGTACACCGTCGTGATACCGAACTGCCAGCGAGCAATGTTGAGCGTTTCCACCTAGGGCTCTCCGGTCCGACCCGCGCGGCGAGTCTGCGATACATGGTGCGTTGTTCGCAGACCATCGAACCACGCACCCAGGTCGTTCGACCGGGCCGAATGTCACTTTCGAATTGTGTCGTCGCTCTCGGACAGCTCGAGCCCGTACCGGTTGAAGTAAGAAAGTAATCATGTAATCTTCCTCCATGACACACAACGCTCCCATCGACATCTCCGCCTGGTTCGCCGGACGGCTCCCCTCCGAATGGACCACCGCCGGCGCTGCCGAGGTGACCGTAGATCGTGAGGAGATCACCGTGATCCTCACCATCGAGGCCCCGGTGCTCGACGGTGTCGACGAGGCCGGCACTGCGCAAGCGATCGACGGGCGCCTCGCCGGCTTCCGCGACGACACACGCGACCGGCGCATCACCGCCGCCGCCGAGGCCGAGCATCGCTTCGAGCGCAAGGTGGCCTGGGGGGCTCGCATCGGCGACACCATGGTCCTGTTCACCCACCTCGCCATGCCAGTGATGACCCGGCTTCGTCAGCCGGAACGTGTCGTCCTCGACACGTTGGTGGCGGCGGGTGTCGCGCGATCGCGCGCTGATGCGTTGGCCTGGTGCGTGCGACTCGTCGGCAGCAACACCGAGGAGTGGCTCTCCAATCTGCGTGCCGCGATCACCGACGTGGACCGAATTCGCGCTGCCGGCCCGAAGCCCTAGCGCCACCACATTTCGTTCACTGCGCTGCACAAACGGACGGAGATGTGGCGCAGGGTGTCTCAATTCGTCGCGGGTCGGGTAACACTCACCCGATGAATGAAGCTTTAGTGACGGTCGGTGCTCTCGATGGGTTTTCGGCCGGGATACGACGCTCATCTGTGGCCTCTGTGAACGACCTTGTGGTGTTGCTCGACAGTTCGGGCCGACCGACCGGCACGGCCCCGAAGTCGACGGTGCATTCCGACAAGACGCCCTTGCACCTGGCGCTGTCGTGCTACGTCGTTCGGACGGACGGACGTGTGTTACTCACCCGGCGGTCGTCGGCGAAGCGCACTTGGCCGGGCGTCTGGACGAACGCGTGCTGCGGGCACCCCCGCCCCGGTGAAGCCGTGGAGGACGCGGTCCACCGGCACTTACGCGACGAGCTGGGGATTCGACCGGACCGCCTGCGCTTGGCGCTGCCTGACTTCACGTATCGTGCCGCGATGGACAATGGGATCGTCGAGCACGAAGTGTGTCCCGTCTATGTGGCCTGCACCAGCGACGACCCCACGCTCGATCCGGGCGAGGCGGATGCGATGGAGTGGGTGACGTGGGACGACCTCCGGAATCGGGCGTCTTGGCACCCCGACACGCTTAGCCCTTGGTCGGTCACGCAAGTGCACCGCCTGGAGGATCACATCGGCAACCCGCTGGAATGGGTGACCGCTCCGGAGGCTCGGCGTCGGTCGCGCACCGCGAGCCCGGAAACGACCCCGGTCGATCTCAGCAGTCGACGTGTCGACGAGCTCATGATTACGTTCATGGAGAAGGCCGCAGGGGAACTGGCCGACCTGGACCCTTCCGCAGTCGAGCTGTGCACCCCAATTCGGTCGCTGATCGATGCCGGAGGGAAGCGGCTGCGGCCGTGCCTGGTCTCGTGCGGTTACGCGTCGGCCGGCGGCCACGCGGACGAGGCCGATCAACACGACCTGGCCCACATCGGCGCCGCGGTGGAGATGTTGCACACGTTCGCCCTGCTGCACGACGATGTCCTCGACCGTTCGCCGTTGCGGCGCGGCCAGCCGAGCGCGCACGTCCAACTGTCGGAGCTGCACACCCGAACGCGCCCCGATGGTGACGCCGAGTGGTTCGGGTTGTCCGCCGCTCTCATCGCCGGAGATCTCGCCTTCGTGTGGGCAGATCAGTTGCTCGATCTGTTGCGTTGCGACGGTAGCCGTGAGGCGGAGATCAGATCGTTGTACGGACGCTTGCGCAACGAGGTGATCCTCGGCCAGTACCTCGATATACGACTCGCCGGTCCGCACGCGACCGATCGGGAAGCGCAGATGGTCGCGTTGCTCAAGTCCGGCAGGTACACCGTCACCCGTCCACTCGAGCTGGGCGCCGCGCTCGCCGGCGCATCCGAGGAGATGCGGCGCTCGTTGCGCGCATTCGGCGATGCCGCCGGCATTGCGTTCCAGCTGCGCGACGACATCATGGGCGTGTTCGGTGACGCATGCGTCACCGGCAAGGGGAACTCCGAGGACATCAGGTCGGGCAAGGCCAGTCTGTTGCTGGTGCGGGCCTTGGAGCTGGCGAGCCCAGAGCACCGCAAGGTCCTGCTCGATGGTCTGGGCAATGCAGGCCTCGATGACACCGGGGTCGATGCGTGTCGCGAGGCGATCCGGTCGTCCGGTGCCGTTGCGTCCATCGAGCGGTTGATCGACGCCAAGATCGAGGAAGCCCACGCAGCTGTGGCCGACCTGCCATTCGCCGCCCAGGCTCAGCTCGTCGGCGTCGCCGAGCTCATCGCCCATCGGCAGGCCTGAGATGGGTGATGTCGATGTCGTGGTGATCGGCGCCGGGTTCGCCGGCCTGTCGGCGGCGTGTCATCTCCGTGGGATGGGCCGCTCGGTACTCGTCCTCGATGCCGGCGACGTCGCGGGTGGACGGGCAGGCACGAAGACGGTGGACGGGTATCGCTTC
Source organism: Acidimicrobiales bacterium (assembly GCA_038328705.1). GTDB lineage: Bacteria > Actinomycetota > Acidimicrobiia > Acidimicrobiales > Ilumatobacteraceae > UBA668. Next base: position 39,647 of record JBBQMG010000015.1, read on the forward strand.
GATACCGGCCCGACGGTGCTGACGATGCCGGAGATCATCGAGGAGTGCTTCACCGCCGTCGGCGCAGACATGGCGTCGTACCTCGACATCCGGCGTATCGACCCGATGTACCGATCGTGTTTCGCGGACGGATCGGTGATCCGCCTCCGCCAGGGCCACGACGCAATGCGCGAGGAGATCCGAGTTGCGTGCGGTGACCGTGAGGCTGCGGCGTTCACCGAGTTCTGTGCGTGGTTGACCGAGCTGTACCAGCTCGAGATGCCGAACTTCATCGACCGCAACATGGAGTCACCGCTCACGCTGCTGAACCCGATCGGGCCGGCGATTTCACTCGTCCGGTCGGGTGCGTTCCGGCGGTTGGAGTCGGCCGTCAAGCGCTTCTTCGACGACGAGCGGCTGGTGCGGATGTTCAGCTTCCAGGCGCTCTACGCCGGTTTGGCTCCCCAGCAGGCGCTGGCGATCTACGCCGTGATCACCTACATGGATTCCGTCAACGGCGTGTTCACCGCCAGAGGCGGGATGCACGCAGTACCTGCGGCGCTGGAAGCAGCGGCGACGGCCGCCGGCGTGAAGTTCGAGTAAGGGCAGCGAGTCGAAAGCATCCTCCTCGCCCATGGCTCCGAGGGCGCCGTACGTGGGGTCCGCCTGCACGACGGAGAGGTGATCGAGACCGCCCGGGTCGTCTGCACCACAGACCTTCCGGTCGCCTACCGCACCCTCGTGCCGGGCATCGCGATGCCGCGCCAGGCCCGGAGGGGAACCTATTCGCCATCGGCGCTCGTGTGGCACCTCGGAGTGCGCGGAGAGCTCCCGGAGGGAGTCGCGCACCACAACATCCACTTCGGGCGCGAGTGGGCAGGGTCGTTCGATGCACTGCTCGACCAGGGCCGTCGGATGCCGGATCCGTCGATCCTGATCACAGTGCCGACGGTGGACGAGCCGTCGATGGCCCCGCCGGATCGCCACGTGCTGTTCGTGCTGGAACCCGTTCCCAACCTCGACGGACGCATCGACTGGACAACCGAGCGTGGGCCTGCCCGCGAGCGGCTGCTCGGCATCATCGACCGCGCCGGCTATCCCACCGACATCGAGGTGGAGATGCTCGTCGACCCGCTCGACTGGCAGGCCCAGGGTATGGAGCGCGGAACACCCTTCTCGCTGTCGCATCGCTTCTTCCAGACCGGTCCGTTCCGCCCGGCCAACACCACGTCGCGTGCGCCTGGGTTGGTGTTCGCCGGTTCCGGGACGGTGCCGGGAGTGGGCGTGCCGATGGTGCTCATCTCCGGCAAGCTGGCTGCGCAACGTGTGGCCGAGATGGATGCGCTATGCCGGTGACGTGGAGCAGTCGCTGTGGATCTCGGGCGTGATGGTTGTCTACGGGCTCGCGGTCAACGCCCCGTTCATCGCCATCCAGCGCTACAACCGGTTGCGGGTCTCCCGCGTGCTCGACCGTCGCGCCTCTCGACGCGCTGCCTCGGCGCGTCGGGCCTCCGACACGACGGGCAACAACATCCCGTAGGGCTCGCCACCGAGGGTGTGATGGATCTGGTGCGAATCGCGCATCCACACCAAGTACCGCCGATCGCGCACGTGCACACCGACGCGCCGATGGATGTAGACCTCGTGCACGAACGTGTAGGCGAGCCCGTAAGCGGTCACCCCGCCCGCCGCCCAGAACAGCGGCGCAGAACCCAGCAACGACGCAACCAGGAACATGCCGAAGCCGATCGCCGAGAACACCACCGGAAACTGGTCGTTGGCCTCGATGCGTGTGGCCGACGGCGAGTGGTGGCTGCGATGCCACACCATCCCCGGGCCGTGCATCACCCACCGGTGCGTCACGTAGCTCACGCCCTCCATGGCGACAAAAGCAAGGAGGCCAACGCAGATCAGCATGACAGTTCTCATCGCGCCGGCTCCGTGTCGGCTGTGGAAGGTGCGGGCCGGTCCCACAGCAGGATCACCATCGTCAACAGCGCGAAGGCGTACGCGTACTCCTCGATGAGGATGTCCCAACTGGGCCGGATGCCGCTGGTGTTGACGTCGTTGTAGATGACGATCGGGGCCGACAGCTTCGTCAGCCAACCGTCGACCGCGATCATGAACCCGAGCACGATGGCCATCGACACCCAGCACGCACGGCTGCGGAAGATCCCTGAGCAGAAGTGGATGCGCTCGAGCCCGATGACCACGATGGCCGCCGACAC